>JAGCXX010000241.1 GCA_017961115.1 Prevotella sp.
AGTATTTCGAGGTATCTCAGACACTTCAACGTTATATACAAGAAGCTGAGAATAATCTTCATTCTCCTGAAGGCATTGAAATGAGGGTCAATAGAAGTTCTCAAGTCGAAGGAGCATGTGGAGTTATACAGCAGAATAGGTGTGCGTCAATCTCGGTTGCAACGACACCTCTGTGGGCGAGTACAACCCAGAGTTGCTTACCGATGCCTTCAAGCAGTTCACACAGACACTCCGCGACTATTATCCCAATGCCAAGATTGTATATATTATTGGTGCCATTCCCGAGTCGAGGAAATCGCGTGACATCCGCAGTGCCCAACAAGCTGCCATCGACGATGCCGCCCTCCGTGTCGACCATGAGGTTTACCGCATGGACTTCACCCCTGAGGACGGCAGTTTAGGATGGGGTTCACAGGGTCATCCCTCAATGAAACGACATGCCTTGATGGCCGAGGAACTAACCGCTTTTCTGCGCCAGATAACGGGATGGGAATAGGAATCAGGGAATCGCGGGGACGGAGATTTCGATTCCTTTTCCATTTTTAAAAAAGGATGCGCACAAACTCACTGAAACATCAACTCCGCATGCTCACCATCCCGGTGTTTATCGAGATGGCGTTGGTCATGCTGTTGGGAGCTGTCGATACGGTGATGCTGAGCCGTTACAGCGACAACAGCGTTGCGGCAGTGGGGCTCGACAATCAAATCATGTCGCTCATCTTCCTCGTCTATCAGTTTTTCTCGATGGGCGCAGCGATTCTTTGCGCCATGTATATCGGAGCCGGACTGCGGCGGCGTTTGGTTCAGGTGGTAGGCATGGCCTTGGTTGTCAACCTGATTTTAGGTCTCACGGTCAGTATCCTGCTGTTTTTCTACTCCGAGCTGGTGCTTCAGCTGATGGGTGTACGCCCTGAGTTGATGGGCGATGCCCTCGTGTATCTCAGGCTGACAGGTGCTTTGTCTTTCTTCCAGGCCCTGTCGCTGACGTTTTCCGCCTCACTACGCAGTGCAGACAAGGTAATCTATCCGATGGTGGTGACGGGCATCGTCAACGTCATCAACATCATCGGGAACTATGCGCTGATTTTTGGTCACTTAGGGTGTCCTCAGTTGGGTGTGGAGGGTGCAGCCATTGCCACTGCAGCCAGTCGGGCGATTGCCACCGTGCTGCTTGCCATCATCCACTTCCGTGTACACATCCCCCGTTTTCCTCTCAGCCACTTTCGTCCGATGCCCTGGAAGGAACTGCGCAACCTACTTTTCATCGGCATCCCTGCGATGAGCGAGAACATCAGCTACAATCTCTCCCAAGTGGTTGTGACTTACTTCATCAACCAAATCAGCAACGAGGCCTTAGCCACGCGCACATATTGCCACAACATGATTATGTTCGTCTACCTCTTCTGCATCAGCATCACACAAGGAGGCGACATACTCGTGGGACACCTTGTAGGTCAGAAAAGGAATCAGGCAGCCTACGTCCTGGGCAACTATTTCTACCGGTGGTCGCTCGTCATCACGCTCACAGGCTCAGCCATCCTCGCTTTCTCCGGCCGCGGCATTCTCAACCTATTCACCGACAATGAGGAAATCATCATGATGGGTGTCTGGGTGCTCTTCATCGACTGGTTCTTGGAGATAGGCCGCACCACGAACATCTTCGCGGTCGGCACGCTCCGTGCGACTGGCGATGTCATCTATCCCGTCGTCGTCGGCATCATCTTCAACTGGACGATTGCCGTCGGACTGAGCTATTTCATCGGCATCCCTCTTGGTTACGGACTCATCGGGATGTGGATTGCCTTCGCACTCGACGAGAATATCCGGGGCATCGTCCTTCTGCGTCGCTGGCGTTCAGGCAAGTGGCGCACGAAAAGTCTCGTTCGGGATGGCAAATAGCAATTAGGAATCATGATTCCCACGGAAAAATTCAACTAAAAATTTGGCGTTTCACTCGCTTATTTGTAATTTCGCCGCCGATTTGGAAATAAAGCAACCAAAATGAGAAAATTACTGTATTCGATAATGGGCATCATTGTCCTTACCCTTGCCTTTTCATGCGGGGAAGACAAGAAAAGTGCTGAACTGCTGCGTGAGAGCACGGCAATTGCCATGCAACGCACCGACTCGTTTGTGAAGGTCCAGCAAGACTCACTTGCCAAGGTGAAAGTGCGCGAGAAGCGCCGTTCCGACTCCCTCCGGCGAGTTGACTCCCTCCGACGAGTCTATGAGCGCAACAACATCAAGATTTCCGGCAAGGTGGGTGAGGACAATGCCACCCTTACCCTTCGCCGCAGCAACGAAGTTGACGGTGTTGGCGGCACCTTCAGTTGCGGTGGTAAAAACGTGCGTGTAAGCGGCACCTTTGGCGACCGTATACGTCTCAGTGGAAAACAGCAGATTGACAGTCTGTCGTCGCTGAAGGTAAGCATCAGCCTCACCCGTGTGGGAGAGGAACAGTTCAGCGGTCAGGTCACATTCGACGACAACGGCAACACCTACTCCCGTCAGGCAATCATGAGGAGATAAGGTAGAAGTTATGAACTAAAGAATGACCTTATGTGTCTTGCCACCCTGGCGGATGATGTAGATACCATGAGGTAGGCTGCGGACATCACTGCCCAAGCGGATACCGTTGATGCCATAGACCTCAATTGTAGCAGAACCATCATCCATCGAAGTGGAAATGATGCCCGCACCGTTATCACGAAGTGATACTTTCAGGTACAGGTCATCAGTCTGGTCGGCGAGGTCGGTTCCCATATACGACGTGTCGGAAAGCATGCTCTTGAGCGACGTTTCCCCATTCTCGAGCATATAATAATACATGGACATCGCCAAGAACGCCCTTGTGTCTGGTGTCTGCTGGTCGAACATCAGTTCACAAGCCAAGGCACAGTCGCTTTTAAGTTGGCTGAAAACATTCTCCTCAGCATCCTTCAGTTGCTCGTTGCCCTCCGACAGGGTGAAAAGCACCTTTTTCATCGTTCCTGAGAATGCCATCTCAACGATGGCCGACAATTCTTCAGGGTCCTGTGGCACATCATCTATGACCGCCGCGAAAGCCGGTTCGCTGGCAAAAGCCGCCAACATCTGGTTGAACGTCGCCATATAGCGCGGAACAAGGTCGGAGATGCTCTTTCCCAAAGTCGATTCCACCTTGTCGCGTGCCGCCAGCTGCACATCGGGCAGATTGGCCGTGCTGCTCAAGTAGCGCGTGTCCACCGACAGCGTGCTGAGGTCATCACTCAAGGTGAGGATGCGGAACTGTACGGGATAGGTCACCGTGGAGGCGCATGAAATCTCTGTGATGACATTCTCGGTCTTCCACCCTTTTATTTTTGATGCGTTGGGCGTATGCATATGTCCCGTGAGCACCACATGGATGCCATGGTCGGCAAAGAGGCGCGCGATACTGTCACCCTTCTCCGTGGCCGCCGAAGCCATCAGTCTCTCCTGTCCCACATAGTGCTGCAGCATCTGGTGATGGATGGCAGCAATGACAACCTTGCCATCTTCCTTCGCCTTGTCAGCCTGAGACAGCACCCAATCAATGGTGGCGGGATTCACTTTACCATATTCAGCGTCACCCACACGTGTATATCCCCTGCTGGGTGTCATACAGTCATCGATACCTATAAAACGCACCCCATTGAAAAGGTCACATGCATAGGTAAGCGAATACGGGTCGCGCTCGGAAGCGACACCCCATCCGAAGTTTTGATATATCGCCTCAAACTCCTCTTCGCCAATAGTTTCCGCCTTTTGGTAACTATCTGCTGTAAAGCGTATTGCACCTATGTTCTCCATGTCATGATTACCCGGAATCACCAATGAGGGAATGCCCTCGTCGGCCAATTGCTGAAGGCACATAGACACCAGTTCATGACTGGCGCGCTCGCCATCCTTAGTCATGTCGCCCACGATGAGCAGCAGGTCGGGTTTCAAAGCCCTTACCGAATCGAGGCAGGCAGAAAAGATTTCGTAACTATAGGGCATGAGTTTCCGGTCCAGCGACATCGTTTTTTGGTAGACTGGATTGGTGGGGTTCTCGACCAATTCAGGAGCCATGACATGAGGGTCGGAGATGACCACGATGCGTTTGCCCGCCGGCAAAATATAGTTGCCGACAGAGAAGAATATCTGCATCTTCCCCACTCCATCCGCATCAACGAGCACAGCCTTGTAGTCTCCCGGCTGCAAGTCTTTAGGTTTGAAAATGCCTGTCTCTTCCGTCACCACACCTCTTTGCTTGAGAGGAAGCAAAGATACATTGTGATATAAAAGAATACAATCACCCTTTTGGGCACCACTGTACTCAATGCCAAATTGCTCATCAGGAGCAAATGAGTTTCTGTTGTCCGTAAGTGTCAGTTGCTGAGCAAAAGCGTTGCCTGTCAAGACAAGAAAGCAAGCAGTGACAATGTTTCTGAAAAGTCGCATATTCTAAATAATAACCAAATCTTTTTATGGGTACAAAAATAATCAATCTTTCTGAATCAGCAACAGGAAAAAGGTAAAAATGCAAGAAATGTCACAAAATGACAGGCTACGAAGCACTGACAGGGACAAATTGTCACCATGTCACATATTGGTCAGCCGCTGTCATCGTAAAGAAACGTAAAATAATATTTAAAACAGACTATTTATCGTTAACATGCCGTCTATGATTGTTAAAAGAGGACAAATATTTGGGAAAAATTGATGATTAACGATTTTTGCGTCTATTTTTGCAAATGAAATCGACGTAAGTTGTTTGATTGAAGAAGAAAGAATAGAAAGGAATATCATATGAAATTTAAATTCAGCAACACAATGAAGACATTAGCAATCGTCGGCGCGCTGGCATTGTCGGTGGGCGCCTACACCAATTCATTAGGTGCATCACCAGTGCCTGTCGGTCAGGTCGACCTGACCTATGCTGCGGAGAAAGCCCTTCCCGCAGTGGTCCACATCAAGTACGTGCAGAACTCCAAGATTCAGACTGTTGAAGTGCAAGACCCGTTCAGTGACTTCTTCAGCGACCCATTCGGATTTTTCGGAACGCCCAATGGCGGACGCCGCCAACGCCAAATCCAGACCCAGCCCAGGGAAGCCAGTGGTTCGGGTGTGATTATCTCTGACGACGGCTACATCGTGACCAACAACCATGTGGTGGAAGGAGCCGATGAGTTGACCGTGACCCTGAACGACAACCGCGAGTTCTCTGCCCGTATCATCGGAACCGACAAGACCACCGACCTTGCCCTCATCAAGATTGACGGCAAAGGCCTTCCCACCCTCGCCGTGGGCGACTCAGAGAAGCTTAAGGTAGGAGAATGGGTGATTGCTGTTGGCAACCCGTTCAACCTCAACTCCACCGTGACAGCAGGTATTGTAAGTGCCAAGGCACGCGGTCTTGGCGCCAACGGTGTGGAGTCGTTCATCCAGACAGATGCTGCCATCAACTCCGGCAACTCCGGCGGCGCTCTTGTCAACACTCAGGGTGAGTTGGTAGGCATCAACGCCATGCTATACTCCCAGACAGGCAGTTATGCAGGTTATGGCTTTGCCATCCCCACCACCATCATGAACAAAGTGGTCAGCGACCTCAAGAAATACGGCACCGTGCAGCGTGCTGTCCTCTCTATCGCCGGTGGCGACGCCCACACCTACATCGACAACGAGAAGCGCAAGGGCAACGAGGTGGACCTCGGCACCAACGAGGGTGTATATGTGCAGAAGGTGGAAGACGGCGGAGCCGGTGCTGAGGCAGGTCTTGAGGAAGGTGATGTCATCATCGCCATCGACGGCAAGAAAATCACCAAAATGGCAGAGCTTCAGGAGTATCTTGCCGGCAAGCGCCCGGGCGACAAAGTGAAGGTGACCTACCTGCACAAGAAGGCCAAGAAAGAGAAGACCGTAACCCTGAAGAATGCCCAGGGCACCACAGACGTGGTGAAAACCGCCGACCTCGACCTGCTTGGTGCCAACTTCAAGCCCATCACGGCAGAGCAGAAGGAGCAACTCGGCATCAGCTATGGTCTGGAAGTAACGAAAATCAACAAAGGCAAGCTGCAGGACAGCGGCATCACCAAGGGCTTCATCATCCAGACTGTCAACGAAGAGCCTATGAAGACCATCGACGACCTGCAGAAGGTTGTGAAGGAGTCGTCCACCAACAAAGAGCCAGTGCTCTACATCAAGGGCGTTTATCCCACAGGCAAGCGCAAGTATTTCGTCATCGACCTGAATGAGTAGGAATCTCCCTCTCACCTCTCCAAGAGGATAGGTAATGGCAAAAGCCAATATGCAGACTGCCAATAAAAACGGACAAATGCGCAAATATTTGCGCATTTGTTTGTTTTTTCCTCAAAAAACAGTAACTTTGCAGTCACTTAGAACAATGCTACCATGAGACAACTGAAAATCACACAGTCGATTACGAATCGGGAGAGTGCTTCTCTCGACAAGTATCTACAAGAGATAGGGCGCGAGGAGATGATTTCTATTGAAGAAGAGGTGGAACTCGCCCAGCGCATCCGCAAGGGCGACCGCAAGGCCCTGGAGAAGCTGACCCGTGCCAATCTGCGATTTGTTGTCTCAGTAGCCAAGCAGTACCAGAACCATGGTCTGAGCTTGCCCGACCTCATCAACGAGGGCAATTTGGGATTGATCAAGGCAGCGGAGAAATTCGACGAGACCCGCGGTTTCAAGTTCATCTCCTACGCCGTATGGTGGATTAGGCAAAGCATTCTTCAAGCGATTGCAGAGCAAAGCCGCATTGTGAGGCTTCCCCTCAACCAAGTCGGTTCGGTGAACAAAATCATCAAGGTGCAGCATCAATTGGAGCAGGTCAATGAGCGCCGTCCCAGTGTGGATGAGATAGCCGCCATCGTCGACCTCCCCGAGGACAAGATAGAGGACGCGCTGAAAGTGAACACCCGTCATGTCTCTGTCGATGCCCCCTTTGCGGATGGTGAGGAGAACAGTCTTCTCGATGTCCTTCCCGACGACGACTCACCTATGGCAGATGACGAATTGGTGATGGAGTCGCTTCGCAATGAAATCAACCGGGCTCTGCTCACCCTCAGTGAGCGTGAGCGCCACATCATCGAGGCATTTTTCGGCATCAACCAGCCGGAGATGACCCTTGAGGAGATAGGCGACAAATTCGGCCTTACCCGTGAGCGTGTGCGCCAAATCAAGGAAAAAGCCATCCGTCGGCTGAGGCACAACACAAAGAACAAGTTGCTCAAGTCTTATTTGGGCAAATAAAAGGTGAGACCCACTTTTTTGAAGGTATAAGGATTCATTTATCAGATGAGAAAAAATTTATTTGCGTTATCGCTGCTTATCCTGATTCTCCATAGTATGGCAGTATCGGGAAAGATGCGATGCACCCCCATCTATTTGTTTGGCACATCGGCGTCATTCAACGACTCGATTGTCTATTTCACAGAGATTCAAATACTCGACAGTGCGTGGATAGACGAGAAATCCGATTTCCTAATCAACCGCGCAGAATACTCCAACCAATTGCGCGAGCATTTCAATGCCACGGGCCATCCCAACCGTACCTGTTTGGTCTCCTACGCCACATCAGAGAAGCAGATTCTCAAAAAATACGCCAAGATGCGCAAGCAATTCAAGGGTACAGACAAGAAGCCCAAGAACTATGCTATCCGCGAGATTGACGACGATGAGTTTCATTTCCAGGCCATCAAACTTTTCAACCTCGACGAGTCGGAGGTAGTGATGGAATCCAGCAAGAAAAAGAACAAGCGTACCGAGAAGTCAAAAGCCAAGAAAGCCAAAGGCAAATTAAGCGAGGGCCGCTATTCGGAAGACTCCACCCCATCGCCCACCATGCCTCCCCGCCATTGACCATTTAGAAGATTGATACAGAATTATAACAATTTCATAACAGATGAACAACCCTGAAACGAGGTATTTCTTCATTGCAGAGCTATACGTCAAGCTGACTTTTCTCGATCCGAAAGTCAATAACATGAAGTTAATACCCTCCTTCTTCCCTTTTTTGTGTGACCCTGTCCCTGAGGAAGACCTCACACTCTCCCTCGTTGTGGACGACACACTGCAACCCATCAAGAAAGAAAACCGTGAGCGCATCCGTGCCTTTGAGACAGGCAATGGAGAGATAGTGGTCGACATCATCAAATCTGGCGGTCAGCAAATGATTTTCAAAGATCTCAATGGTCGGGAATGCTCCATGTTCCAGATTGGAGAAGACCATTGTCACGCCCAATGCGCCCTGACCGGGAAGCACGACCAGCGTGTCTTCGGTTTCCATAATGTACTGATGCTTTGTTTTGCCATATCAGCCAGTTTCCACAACACCATCCTTGTCCACTCTTCGCTCGTAAGGCAGAATGGATACGGCTATGCCTTTCATGCCAGCAGCGGCACCGGCAAGTCTACCCAAGTGAGCATGTGGCTCAGGCATCTCCCGGGCTGCGACCTGATGAACGACGACAACCCCATCATCCGCATCATCGACGGCATCCCCTATATCTTTGGTTCACCATGGAGCGGCAAGACCCCATGCTACCGTCCGATTAAGGCCCGGTTGGGCGCCATGACCCGTATTGACCGTGACGACCACAACTGGGTGGAGAAACTCTCGCCCATCGAGGCATTCACCTCCGTATTGGCATCCACCAACTCATTGAAATGGGATGTGCCCGTATTCCGCAATGTAGGCGACACTGTCAGCAAGATAGCAGAGACCACAGGTTGTTACATTCTCCACTGCCTGCCCAACCGTGAGGCAGCGGAAGTATGCAATGCCGCTATTGCCGTTAAGTCATAAAACAACAATCATGTCAGCATTTAAGAAATGGCTTCACCGACACGACGGTGGAAAAAGGTTCCCTGAGAGCAAAGGAAAGCAAATAGAAAACGACAAGTGGTTTCCTTTTATCCTCGATTATTTCAATCAAGGTGCAAAGACCATCACAATCAATCTGAAAGGCATCAGCATGCGTCCCTTCCTGGAGTCAGACCGCGACAGGGCACTCCTTGCCCCCGTCGGAGAAGTGAAGGTAGGCGACCCTGTCTTAGCAGAGAATTATCCGGGTCATTTTGTTCTTCACCGTATTGTCAAACTGGATGGAGATGATGTGACGCTTATGGGTGATGGCAACCTTACTTACGAGTATTGCAAGATTAAGGACTTACGTGCCAGTGTCATCGGTTTCTACCGCAAAGGCAGAACCGAACTCGACCGTACTGACGGTATGAAGTGGAAGGTTTATTCATGGATATGGATGCGCCTTTGCCCCTTCAGACGTTACTTGCTTGCCTTCTATCGCTACATTTGGCTCAACATTTTCAGGCCCAAAGCCCCAAAGGACAACAAGTAAGTTCATCGATAAAGAGAATACACCATCTCAAATTAAAGACATCAACCAAACAACAAATTATATCATTATGAGAGCAAGAAAAGGATTCAACCTGCGCGAAGTTTGCGGTGAGCAGATTATAGTAGCAGAAGGTAAAGAGAACATCGACTTCACCAGCATTGTCAGCATGAATGAGTCGTCTGCATTCCTTTGGAGGAGCATCCAGGACAAGGAATTCACCGTCGACGACCTTGCCGACCTGCTTATCGGTGAATACATGATTGACGAGAACACTCCTCTTGACCGCGAGACAGCCCTTGCGGATGCGGAGGCCGTGTTGGAGAAATGGATTGAAGCAGATATCGTGGAGAAATAAATACCCTCCTCACGATAATTCTACAAGGCTGTCCCTCATGGGGATGGCCTTTTTTAGTGGACAGGAAGGAAATAAAAATGGCATACTTTTTGCAAATAATCAATTAGTAACTTAAGAAAGATATCAGTTACATGGAAAGATAAGAGCCACTATCTCTTAGCCAATTTCGCATTAGTGGGAGAAGCAATAACACTTGCCATGAGGACTGTTTTCTAATTGATACTTATAAAAACTATAAAAAATCAAATACATCTGTTTACCTTTTTCGAAAACCGGAATAATATAATGATACGACTAATCGAAAAACATCAATAAAATATATAATTGGAATAGATATATGAAAAAGATACTTAAATGGACAGGAATATTATTCCTTTTATTAACGGTCTTCTCCTTTTGCATCCCTAAAGGAGGACCGGATTGGTTTCATATCCGACCAAAATATTTATCCGATGACAGTTATAATAGCTATGAGATAGTAGTGGATTTTTCAAAACCGTCATGTGAAGACAGACTCTTCATTTATGACCTTAATCTGGAAGCCGATTTAGTTTATTCAGGTGTCGTCCTTCATGGATGCGGTGGCAACAGCACCCCCTCAAAACCGGAGTTCAGCAATGAGATAGGCAGCAACTGTTCCTCACTCGGCAAATACTCATTGGAGGGAATAGTTAAAATGAAGAACGGCATGGAAGCTATCAAACTCAAAGGATGGAGCGACACCAATTCCAATGCAGAGGCAAGAGGCATATATATCCATCCCAGCATCTTGGCTACAATATTGCCATTCAATCTCCCTGGAATGAATTTCCCATTGACTAAAGCCAGTGAAGGATGTTTTGCCGTGAGTTACCATACATACGAAGCAATCAAATATTATATGAAACTGAATAACAGTACCTCAAACAAAACAATTCTTTATGCATACTATTGAAAAACATCAGGTAGGAAAAATTCTGTCACTGATAAAAAAGAAATAGGGTAAGAAGGAAAAGAGGAGGAAGATTAATTAAAAAACAAAGATAATGTTAAAAGAATATTTTGAAAAAATCATTGAAGAATATTTTATAAAAAATTCAAAAAAATTCTCAAGATCCGAATATGAATTTGAATGTAGTTTAGAATATTATAGAAAACAAAAACTAAATAGAAGACCTGAATGTTGTGTAAGAAAAAAAGGTCTTTCGAATTTTTATCCAATAGTTCTTGACGAATAGCCTGATATAATAATTGATTTAATGAGTATTTGTATTAATCATCCGAGTGTATGTAATAGTCGTTACGAACGTCATCTACGGCGTATTATACATTTTATTGGATTTTCCCTTTATAAAATTATGAAAAATATTCAAAAACTTTGGATGTGGAGAAATAACTTAGAACCATGGCGTTTAAATTATCATTTGGAGGGATGTGAAGAAACAATAGATGAAGATGGAAATCCATGTCTTTTTCATAGAACACCTCCAAGAACAGGCAAACTAAAAAGGATTTGGAATAAACTTACATTTGGGGTAAATGATGATTAAGACAACTCACTTGAATCTTATGATACTAATCAAGAACAAAAGAACTAAGACAGAAAACATCCTCAAGCAGTATCCTGATGCGATGATTTTCGATGTGACCAGCAAGGGAGAGTATAAAAGACTCTCTCCCTTTTATCCTCATGGTAGAATACCTATTCCGTTCTCTGGCACAGTGACCTCCGCCAGTGTGGAAGGCATCTGGCAGGGACTCAAAGTCTTCGTCAACGAAGGGATAGACTTCAGCTGTTTCACCAACCGCACGATGAAAGACCTCAAGCGCACCGTCCGCACACATGGCAGATGCCTCGGTCATCAGAAAGGTCTCGGAAGCAAGGAACTGCTTGGATATCTCACGGCAAGGAGAGAGATTTATGTCCCCTCCTACTATTGGATGCTGGAACACAAATGCAAGAAAGAGATAGAGTATTTCATCTCATTGCTCAAAGAAGGCAAGACCATCGTCTTCCTCGACTATGACACCAATGAAGACATCGACAATCCCTCAAAGCCATTGTCACACGCATCATTGATTAAGCGGTATATTGAATCACAAATTCAAACATCTCTTTAACCTATCCGAAAAAGGGTTTGTAGTAGGACTGATATTGACCAGAAACCCTGAACCTAATCGAAGCTAACACTTTAACATAGCCTAAGCTTGTAAGAATCTTTAAAGAATAAATTACTGGACCCGGGCTCGATTCCCGAATACTCCACAATAAATAGAACTGCTTGAAACCTACTTATTTTTTAGTTGCAAAATATATGATATAATAATATAATAATGAAAAAGATTATACTTATAATTTTATTACTTGCAATTGTATTTATATTTTATTATTCTAAAACAAGTAATATTTTTAATTATAATACAATTGGAGATATTTATCCTCCTATTGGATATAAACGAATTGATAGTGATAGTTATAGTGAATTTCTCCGATCATTAACGTTAAAGAAAAGGGGAAATAAAATTATGTTATATCAAGGTGGTGAAGCTAAATCACAAAGATACAACTATGCTATAATAGATATTCCGCTACTATCAAATGAAGAAATGTGTGCTGACGTATGTATAAGGTTAAGGTCAGAATTTTTATTTAAAGAAAAATCATATAATGAAATTCATTTTAAAGATGTAAACGGAAAAGAAGTATATTATAATGGAAATTCAAGAAAAGATTTTGAAAAATATCTTAAAAAATTATACGGAAGAGTAAGTACATATTCACTAAGTAAGCTAAAATCTCGTAATTTAAAAGATATACGCCCAGGAGATATACTAGTATATACAATGTATGATAGAGAAAATTGTAATGTAGGGCACGCTGTTATGGTTGTAGATGTAGTACAAAACGATAATGGTAGAAAAGCAATTATGTTAGCTGAGGGTAATATGCCTGCACGTGATATGCATATAATGAGAGATCCTTCATCTTTTTCTCCTTGGTTTAAATTATCAGAAAACAACGATGATTTTATCGGAACATTAAAAAGTATGTATAATAACGATGAAGTAAAATACTTTAGAGAATAAATTACTAGATTCCATAATAGGTAGAAGCTTGACTAGAATGTTTCTTTCTATGTATCAGGGGGACGGGGAAATTGATACGTGTAACATGAATCAAAATCTCCGTCCCCCTGATTCACTATTCTTTCATCCGATAGCCGACAATAGAGAATACGATGATTTCAAGGATAAGTAAGACCGTGACTGCCAATATGGGAATTGGCGTTGGGGCGGACATGCCCAGCATGGTATGAACGATAGCCCAAACCATCAACAACAAGGTAAGACCAGCCACTCTTACACTGAGGATGGCAGTCTTTACCTGTCGGATGTTGGTTATCTTGAAAGGCATGTTTATCAGACGTGGGAAATAAGCAACAACCATGCAAGCAACAGCCGCCATCGTGGTGATAACACACGGGATGATAATGCCCATAGGCGAACCATAGGAGTCAGGTTTCCCTGACGCATCGAAATGTGTAGCGACAATGTCAGGCGCACGATGAATCATTATGATGGCAATCCCCCAAACGATAATGGCCAATATGACAAAGGCAATCTCTAAGATGGTTGCCCCCATAGTGCGATGCACCTTGACCGTCTTCAAATCAAAGCTGTTCTTCTGTTCCATCATGCAAAATTAACGATAAAAAGAATCACAGCCAAATTATTCTGCGAGTTTGAATAGAGACAGAGACTCAAAAACATATCAATTTCCCCGTCCCCCTGATACGAAGAAAACTACATAAAAAAATGACCCCCTCCAATTCCTGCACCTCACGGTGGAGGAATTTTCGGGTGTCACAGAATTAAAAGATCAGCATTGAAAATTTTCTTTTCTAAGATTATACCCTGAAACTAACACTCAAATTATCCTGTCGAGTAAAAAATATGAATTTATCTATGAGAATTATCAATGAAATTGTGCGTACTACGCTTAGTGGCGCAATGAGGATTTTGCCCACAGCAGAACACATCATTCAACCTATGCTACCGCACGGGTAAATGTATCCCTATGTTGAAAACAGAGGCATTCATAGACGGATACAATCCATCCTCATGAATCCTGCAAATCAATCTTAAACGCTGTGTTTTATTTCCTCAATCAATTATGCTGCAAAAATAGTACATAAAAATCATATTTCCAAATATTCCAGCAGAAAAATGAAGAAAAAATCGACAAAAAAGTTGCAAATAGGCATTTTTGTCGTTTTTTTATGACAGAATCGGATATTTATGCTATCTTTGCATTTGGAAAAAACAAAAAAACAAAGAAATATGAAAAAGCACATCATCACTCTCCTGCTCCTTATTTGTTGCATTACCGCGTTTGGAGCACGTGTTGAAAGACCTAAGTTGGTTGTTGGCATTGTTGTGGACCAAATGCGCTGGGACTATCTTTATTACTATTATGAGGAATATGGTGAAAGCGGTCTTAAGCGTCTGCTCAATGATGGTTTCAGTTGTGAGAACACGATGATACCCTATGTTCCTACGGTGACCGCCATCGGCCACAGCTGTGTCTATACGGGTTCGGTACCCGCCTTCTCCGGCATTGCCGGAAACAGTTTCATGCTCAACGGAAAGTCTGTGACCAGTGTGACCGACACCACCGTTCATGCCGTGGGCAGCAACATCACCAATCCTGACGGGAAATGCTCTCCCCGCAACCTGCTCGCCAACACCATCGGTGACCAACTCAAGATAGCCACTGACTTCAGGGCGAAAGTCGTAGGTGTGGCATTGAAAGACCGTGCCGCCATTCTTCCCGCCGGACACAGTGCCGATGCAGCCTATTGGTGGGACGGCAAGGCAGGGCACTTCATTACCAGCAGCTACTACATGGACAATCTCCCCAGATGGGTTGAGAGTTTCAACAAATCGAACCACACCGAACCGAATTTCGACATCAAAACCTCCAATAAGGGCGTGACACTAACCTTCCGCATGGCGGAGGCCGCCCTCACTCATGAGCGGTTAGGCAAAGACGACATCACCGACCTGTTGGCAGTGAGTGTGTCATCGACTGATGCCATCGGCCATACCTTCAGCACCCGTGGCAAGGAGAACCACGATGTCTACATGCAGTTGGACAAAGAACTGACGCAGTTTTTCCGTGTCCTCGACCGTGAGGTAGGAAAGGGCAACTACCTTGTCTTCCTCACCGCCGACCACGGAGCCGTCCACAACGGCAACTTCATGAACCAGCACAAGCTTCCCGGCGGCGGTTTTCCCTCCACTCCCACCATCGAGCGGGTGAACAACGAGTTGTCGAAGAAATTCGGTGCCACAGGCAAATACATCTTGAAAATCTCCGACTGCCGTATCTATCTCGACCATAACTTCATCGCCAACCAAGGTCTTGACCTTTGCAAGGTGAGAACGGCGGCTGTCGACGTGCTTCGCCAAGACCCACAGTTCGCATATGTGGTCGCCTACGAGGATGTCGCCAACTCCACCGTACCGCAGTTCCTGCGTGAGCGCATCACCAACGGCTACCACCGTCTGCGCAGCGGCGACATCGTGGTCATCCTTCAGGGCAGCCACCAGCATGGCACGGTGAGTCCCACCTACAAGGGAACATCTCACGGCACTTGGAATCCCGACGACTCACACATCCCACTGCTGTTCATGGGTTGGAAGGTAAAGAAAGGAGAGACCAACACCCCCACCTATATGACCGACATCGCTGCCACAGTGTGTGCGATGCTTCACATACAGATGCCCGACTGCTGTATCGGCAATGCCATTCAGGAGGTGTGGAAATGAGGCAGTTTTGAGAAAATGCGGTGGCAGTGAGCATAATACTGCCACAGCAATGAGAAGGGCGCACGATACTTTTTCTGAGGTGTCGTGCGCATTTTTTGTATACGGCTGCGGTCGTCGCGGAAATCACCTATCCATTTCCGGAACTCCCTTCTCGCCTTAAAAATCGCCTTGCAGTCACCCCAATGGCGATTGAGCACCAGTGTCTGCACGGCAGCAAGATAATCCAGGAACCACCTCGCCACCATCACCCAGCGCAGTTCGTCCTCCGGCAGGTTTTTGTAAAGCATGGTCAGGTTGTTCCTGAAGTTGAGAAACGTCTTCCGTGCATTCCCCTTTGGCAGTGTTCCTCCACCTAAATGATAGACCTTGCTCTGCGGCAGGCAGTAGATATGCCTTCCCATGATGCGCAGGCGCCAGCAGAGGTCAATCTCCTCGTTATGTGCAAAGAAGCGTCCGTCGAGGCCGCCGCTCTCCCTGTAGTCCGTCGCCCTAATCATCATGCAGGCACCCGTTGCCCAATGTATTTCCATCGGGGTGTCGTATTGGCCTTCATCATCCTCAACTGTATCGAAAAGCCTACCACGGCAGAAAGGATAACCAAATTTGTCAATGAATCCTCCCGCAGCCCCCGCATACTCAAAGGCATTACGTCTTTTTACCGACATCAATTTGGGTTGGCAAGCAGCCACTTCGGGATGTTCGTCCATGAACCCGACAAGCGGTATGAGCCATTGCCGTGTCACCTCCACGTCAGAATTGAGCAGCACGAAATACTCCGCCTCTATTTGCTCCAGCGCACGATTGTAGCCCTCAGCAAACCCCCAGTTGTGGTCAAGCAAAATCAAGCGTACCTCAGGATGATTAGTCTTAAGGTATTCGATTGAGTTGTCGGTCGAGGCATTGTCCGCCACATAGACGACAGCATCGCCTGAAGAGTATCCCAACACTGAAGGCAGATACTGCCTCAGCATCTTCTCTCCGTTCCAATTGAGTATGACGATGGCTATCCTATCCATGGCAATACGTTTTGATATGTGCCATAAGTGCAGTGGCATCATGGTTGAAATTCCCCAAGCAGACAACAACGAGTTGATTGTCGAGAGAAGGGTTTGCCTCCCCCACAGGCAGTTCTACTCTCACATAGTTGCGTGTGAAGCCATGCATAGCCCTGCCCCGTGTCGCTTTCTCCATCAGCACC
>JAGCXX010000032.1 GCA_017961115.1 Prevotella sp.
ACCCGTCGGACCTGTCGGACTCGTCGGACCTGTCAGACTTGTCTGACTCGTCGGACTTGTCGGACCCGTCGGATCTGTCGGATGGCTCTTGCGGTACTCAAGCCTAGCCTTTGTCATCTGCTCCCGGATACCACCTTCTACCAAGAATTGTTTTTGCTGGCTTTCCATCAGCCTCCGCAACATATATGTAGCCTGATTGATAAGGGTAATGCATAGATTCGCAAACTCCTCGCTATTCAGGCGCGTCATCATAGCCTGATACCCCTCTGCGAAATCACTGCTTTGAACATAGTCCCTCATTCTCTGAAAACGAGGATGGACTGCATCCCACTCCGGCAGATTTCTCACCCGCAAAAAGTCCTTATAATCTACGAGCAGTTCTTCCAAACTCGATTTTGCCACATTGGTCAGTTTTATCTCTGTCTCGCGTGATGTTACAGAAGCCATGCTGCCCTCCACGATGTTTTGTTTGCCACTACGAGCAGCCTGCTCCATCTGGTCGACAGTCCGGTCTCCTTTTTCCAGGAAATGATGCACGAAATAATAAGTCATGTCATAGATAATCTCCGTGACCTTGTAGACACGCAGTTTCTTGTAGCCTCCATGATGCGGCAAAAAATCCTGTGGCATAACTCAGATTTTTTAGGGGGTTATATTATTTTTGTCGGACTTGTCGGACCTGTCGGACTTGTCGGACTTGTCAGACCTGTCAGACTCGTCGGACAATCATCAATGCCGCTCTCTCCTGACGGAGACGCGAGTACCGGTGGTGGCAGCCGATGATGGTGATGAGCGGCGGGTCTTCTTCACCTTGGTTGTCGCTTTCTCCTCACCAGCCTCGGCACCGGCACGGCGGTTGCGCTTCTTCACCTTCGTCTTGGAGTCAGCCTGCAACTTGGCGATGCTGTCGAGTGAGTCCTTCTTTGCCTGGTCGCCAAAAAGGTTTTTCTCGAAGTCAAGCAGCTCCTGCTCGATGCGCTTCTGCTCCAGCGCCATGGTGGAGTCATCAGGACAATACTGTGCCAGGGTGCGCCCCAACATGTTGGTGGTCTTGTAGATTTTTCCCTTGTAGCGGTTGAGCGTGAAGAAGTCGTCGATGCTCATGGTGGCAGCATTGTTGATGTTGCTCGTCATGATGGTCTGCTTGCTCAGATAGGGAGCCACATCGTCGTATTTCACCCAGAAAAGCGGATATTTGGTCGCTCCGTCGCCGAAGTCGTCCTCACGCATCATGATGGGACAAAGGGCAAGCACCTTGCGGTGGAAAGTGGAGGTGCCCTGGTCGTAGTAGGCGCTCTCCTTGATGTAGTAGCCCCTTACCTCGCGAGAGGGGATGTCGCTGTTGTCGAGCCTCACCTTTCCGTCCTTGCGCTCATAGTAGATGTGGTAGTTGTCGAGGAAGTCGAGCAGTTTGACTTTCGCCGACTCATCAAACACCTCGTTGCCGTCGAGCCTGTACTCATACGCCTTGATGTATCCCGACATCATGAGTTTGAAGAGGTAGGTGAAGAGGTTCATCTGCGTACCCATCGGCTCCACGGGATAGTAGAGTCCAGCGTTGGCATCATCCTCGAGACTCATCTCGCGGTAGATGTCGCGACGCCACACCACGTCGTCGGACATGGTGGCGGTGGTGGGGAACCCGATGCGCGCACGGGTGGTGATGGTGTTGCTGTTCGACTTGTTGGCCTGCTGCTGTTGCTGCTGGTTGCGACGGGCCTGCGGCTGCGCCATCACGCCGCCGGCGAGACAGGCAAAGAGCAGTATGGTTATGAAGCGTCTCATTGGCATAAATGGTTGTTAATTCACGATGACCTCCATGGCCTGCGGCAGTTTGCGGGTGATGCCGTCGGGACCGGTGGCCGTCACATTGGTGATATAGAATCGCTTGTTGCGTGAGAGTTTTCTAAAAGCGTCCTTCTGCCGTTCGGAGAAAGCTGCCCCGTTGGAAGCCATGGGCACTGCGTTGCCCATATTGTCGTAGAAGACGGCCTCGAAACTGCCTACCTTGAACTCGATGTCGAGGAGTCCGTCGTCAATGGCGGCCCTGAGACCTGTGAGGTTCATGAGCGATGCCTTGGCCAGGCGTCCGCCCTTGAAGCGGTCGGTGCCGAGTGAGATGTATGCCGTCGGGTCAGGCAATTTGCGCACGTGGAAAGTGGCCTGTCCCATGGTGCGCGTGGAGCCCCGGTCGGTACCGGTGACGGTGAAGGTGACATCCTGTCCCACGGCAGCCGGCACGGCGATGTAGTGTCCGTTGCCCTGCGAGGTGAGCGTACCGCCTGTCATGGAGAGCGACACGGCGTTCTGCGGGATGCCCGAACTGCTGACGCTGATGGGGTTGTGGAATCCTGCGTAGAGCACATTCATGAGGTCGGCTGCCACGGTGGCGCCTGATGGCGGTGAGATGACGTTGTACTTCTGCTTGAAGTCACGCCTCACGATTTCGCCGTCGGCATTCTTCATGAGGATATAACCGCCAAAGGTGTGCTCTCCCACCCCGCCAGCACTGAACGAATAGGTGCCGTTGGGCGAGTTGATGCGTGTGCCGTTGATGAATATCTCGGGCTGCTGCGTGGTATCCACCGCCGCCATGATGATGTTGGCGGTGAGGCGCTCGCCCGGATAGAGTGTCGTCTTGTCGGGTACGACAAATGCCTCGAGCTTGTTGACCCTGATGTCCTTCAGTCCGATGTTGGCGACGAGGGAGTGGAGCACCTCACCCTCTGCATAGCGGATGTCGCTCTGCAGTTTGGACAGCAGGGTGACGGCAGCCGCCACGGGCATATCCTCAAACATATATTCCTGCCAGTTTTTTCCTAACGTGTTGGCCCCCTTGGGCACGTCGGTGGAGAGGTTGCTGGCGATGATTTCCTTCTGTCTGGGGTCATCCACCATCTTGAGGATGCGCTCACGATAGGAGTTGATGGCCTGGAAGAGTTTTTTTCCCTTGCCGGTGCCTGGGGCGAGCATCACCTGTGTGGCGGCCTCCAGGTCTTCCTTGTTGCGGATATGGTCGAGGTCTCCGTCCTTGCCGTCAGCCTCTTTGACAATCGCCTCCTTGAGTTGCTGGGCGAGGTCATAGAGCGAGTCGGTCATGGACTTGACGCCTTGTGCCTTCTCAAACCACTCCTTCACCTTCACGGGGTTGGTCTTCATCTGCTCGTCGAGGTCGGCCATCATGGCGAGGTTCTCCTTCGACGAGTTGGCAGTGGTGCGCTTGAGGCTTTCCTCCACGATGGAGAAGCCATCGAGCACCTCTGTGGAGATGTTGAGGGCAAGCATGGCCATGAGGACGACATACATGAGGTTGATCATCTTCTGGCGCGGCGAGACCGGTCTTTTCTTGATAGCCATTGTCGTGGAGTTGTTGTACTATGGATTGAGGTTGATGGGTTGTGCGCCGGGCTGTGAGGGAGCAGCACCCCTCATGTTGACCGTCATGGCCTCTATCATGCGTGCGTAGATTTGGTTGAGCTGCTCTATCTGTTGTGCCATGCGCTTCGACTGGTCGTTGATTTGGTCGATGGTGCCAATCTGCTGACTGGCGCTCTTGAGTTGCATCTCATACACTTTGCAGATACCGGTGAGCGTGCGGTTGAGGTTTTCCATTTCCTCGGAGTCGCGGGTGAGGCGCACGCTCTGCTCGTTGACCTTTCCGAGCATCTCAGTGAGTTTCTTGAGTTCCTCTACGTAGTTCTCCGTGGCCTCAGCCATCTCAGGCGACACCTGTTGCTGCTGTCCGAGCCATGCAGTGGAGACACCGCCAGGGCCACCTGCGCCAGCCACGCCGCCAGCGCCTGCCACAGCCACGCCAGCACCTCCAACACCTCCGTCGGACACGTCGGACCCGTCGGACTGGTCGGCCCCGTCGGACTGACCCGAAACACCACCGATAATGATAGTGCCGCCACCGACAACACCACCGCCACCGACGCCACTGCCACCGCCGACAACGCCACCGCCGCCATATGCGGCAGCCACGCCAGCAACATCCGACCCGTCAGACTCTTCAGGCAATTCCGACTCCCCTTCCTCTTCTGAGAAGGCTGGGGAGAGGTCTTGTCCATAATGCGTTTGGAGGTCCATGCCGTCGGTCGTCTTGTCGAAAGGCCGGTCGAAGGCGGAGATGAAGAACACGAACACCTCGGTGCCCATGCCGATGAACAGCATGAGGTTGGCGCCCGGTATGTGGGTCAGTTTGAAAAGGGTTCCCAAGATCACGATTGATGCTCCCCAACTGTATGCGTAGTTAAGGAAGGTCTGTCCCGGCACACTGTCCATCCATTTCTGGAGCAGGTAGATGACATTGAATTTACTGTATCTGGTCATATGGAGGTTCCAGTTTGAGGTTTGATATTTGAGATTCGAGATTTTAGAGTTTAGAGTTATCGTCGGACTTGTCGGACCTGTCAGACTCGTCGGCCCTGCCTGACTATCTCTTTTTCTGTTTTACGCTTGATGAGGTGGCGATGTTGCGTACGCAGCGGAAGCCGATGTAGGAGCGCGGCTGGTTTTGGTATTCCCATGAGCGCCAGGCAGAGCGGATATACGACTCGGGGTCTTTCCACGAACCGCCGCGGACGCTCTTTTTCTTGAGCCTGTAGGGGTCTTCCTTGGCAGCCTTGTACTCCAAC
>JAGCXX010000242.1 GCA_017961115.1 Prevotella sp.
GGGTGAGTCGAGGAAAAACGGAATGTCGTTTTGCGAGAACACCTTTTTCAATTGTATAGCCATATCGATGGCAGTGCGGCTGATGCGCAGATAGAGGTTGTCGGTAAAGAGCGTGTCAAACTGAATGCCCAAAAGACGTCCTTTGGCGAGCAATGCCCCATGCTGCTTAATGATGGTAAAAAACTGTTCTGGTGCGTTTCCATTCGGGAACACGACAGCCTCGCCGCACAGGGCGCCAACCTTGGTTCCACCGATATAGAACACGTCGCAAAGTTGTGCCAACAGGCGCAGGTCGATATCACAGCCCATGCTCGCCAAACCATAACCCAAACGGGCCCCGTCGACGACCAGCGGCATTTTGAACTTCCGACAAACGGCATATAAGGCATCCAGTTCTGCCTTGCTGTAGAGCGTGCCATACTCTGTGGGATAAGAGATATAGACCATCCCTGGTCTTACCATGTGTGGCCAGGTGGGGTCAGCAAAGAAGCGGGTGAGGTAGTCGTCCAACTCTTCCGCATACATCTTTCCCTCATGGGGCGGCAGGGTAAGCACCTTGTGTCCGTTGAGTTCCACCGCACCCGCCTCGTGGACGGCGATGTGGCCTGTCTGGACAGCCACCACCCCCTCATAACTGCGAAGCATGGCATCGATGATTGTCGCATTCGCCTGAGTTCCGCCCAGGAGAAAGAACACATCAGCCTCAGGACAACCCGTCGCCGCACGTATTTTCTCCTTGGCAGCCGTGCAGAAAGCATCATCACCATAGCCAGGCTCCTGCTGCATGTTGGTCTCAGTAAGGTGGCGCAGAATCTCCGGATGCGCGCCCTCATTATAGTCACAAGAGAAAGAAAGCATTTTTGGGGAGTTTAGGAGTTTAGACTTATGTCCTGCAATTAGGGACTTACTTGATGCAGGTCCGTTGTTTGGGACTTTATTCCATATCAACCAGGATGCGGAATACCTTGCCAGGTGCCGCAGCCCATTCATTCATGGCGTCGGAGGCATTCTCTGGTTTCACCACCTTGGAGATAAGCGCATCCACAGGGCATGTGCCTTTCTCCAGATAGCGGATGACGGCACGGAAATCAGAAGGAAGAGCATTGCGCGAACCGCGGATGTCCAACTCTTTTTGCACGAAGAATTTTGTTTGGAACGACACCTCGGTCTTGGCATAGCCAATGCATACGGCACGACCAGTAAAGGCCACTTCGTTGACCGCCATTTGGTAGGTGATGGGGCTTCCCACCGCCTCAATGACCACATCAGGTCCGAAGCCACCGGTCATCTCCTGCAAGCGTGCGTGTACATCCTCTGTCATGGTGTTGACTGTGTAGGTTGCACCCATCTGGCGTGCGAGTGCAAGTTTCTCATCATCGATGTCGGCAGCAATCACAATGGCACCACGCTGGGCACTGCGCACCACGGCACCCATGCCCACCATGCCGCAACCAATGACCATCACCACGTCGATATCGGTGACCTGTGCACGTGATACGGCATGGAAACCCACGCTCATTGGTTCAATCAGCGCACTGGTGCGTGGCGAGAGTTGTCCTGCAGGGATAATTTTCTCCCATGGCAATGCGATGCGCTCTCTCATGGCACCATCGCGCTGCACACCAAGTGTCTCATTGTGCTCACAGGCATTCACCCGCCCATTGCGACAAGATGCGCAATTGCCACAGTTGGTGTAAGGATTCACTGTCACCACCATACCGGGCTTCAGTCCGTCGGGCACCTTGCTACCCACTTTCTCAATGACGGCGCCCACCTCATGACCCGGAATCACCGGCATGTGCACCATCGGGTTACGGCCCAGGAAAGTGTTCAGGTCAGAACCGCAGAAACCCACGTAACTCAGTCTGAGGAGCACCTCATTGTCTCCCATTCTCGGCTCTTCAATATCAACGACAGCCATCTGCCGCTCTGCTATTATCTTTATTGCTTTCATTGCATGAAATAGAAATACAAACTTAACTATTCTTCCATCTTACGCGCATTTGGTCGCCGATGATACGACGCACCTCTTCCACCAACTGCATATCGGCAGGTTCACTGACATACTCAATATTGCGCAGCACATTATCAGGATTGGTGCTGCTGAAGAGCGTCGTGGCAATGCGTGGATTGAGCCCAGTGGAATATTGCATGGCGAGCCGCTCAATGGGATAGCCCTGCTCCTGACAGAAAATTGCTGCCCTGTGGCATGCTTCCCTAAGCGCTGCTGTGGCAGGATGCCAGTCGGGAGCGCCCCGTTGCGAGAGCAGACCCATCGACAGAGGTGAAGCATTGATGACACCCACATTGTTGGCTTCCAAAAAGTCCAAGTAGTCGAGCAACAAGTCATCATTGAGGCACTAGTGGCAGAAGCACAGCACACTCTCCACTGTTCCTGGTTCGGAGTGCTCAATTACCCACTTGATGTTCTCTGGCTGCAAATCGGTGATGCCAACATGCCCCACGACGCCTTTATCGCGCAGTTCGACGAGGGCGGGCAACGTCTCGTCCACCACCTGTTGCAAGTCAGCAAACTCTACATCATGCACATTGATAAGGTCGATGTAATCAACATGGAGACGGTCCATGCTCTCATAGACGCTTTCCGTGGCGCGCTTGGCAGAATAGTCCCATGTGTTGACACCGTCCTTGCCGTAGCGTCCCACCTTGGTAGAGAGGATATATCGGTCGCGGCGGATTTCCTGAAGTGCCTTTCCTAAAACAGTCTCAGCCTTGAGATGTCCGTAATAGGGTGACACGTCGATGAAGTTGATGCCGTTGTCCACCGCCGTATGGACGGCCCTAATGCCTTCTTCCTCACGCAGGCTGTGGAAGACACCGCCGAGCGAGGAGGCTCCGAAACTGAGGTTTGACACACGCAGTCCGGTTTTTCCTAAATCATTGTAAATCATTTCCTGGCTTAACTACTTTAACTCCTTAATATCTTTTCTTTTCGGTCATGCAAAATAACGAAAAAAAAGAGACAAGACTGAAAAAAAACATATTTTTTTTGATGTTTGTGATAGTTTTTCTCCAAGAGCCCACTCATTATTCTCGAATCAGCATAAAAAAGGAGAACAGATGAGACAAATCAAAATTATTGAAAGCATCACCAGCCGTCAGGAAGAGGCACTGGAGAAATACCTGGTTGAAATCGGGCACTATCCCTTGCTTACTCCTGAAAAAGAAGTGGAACTGGCCCAAACCATCCGCAAAGGTGGTGAGGAGGGTGAGCGCGCCAAGCGGCAGCTCATCAACTCCAACCTGCGTTTCGTGGTTTCCGTGGCCAAGCAATACCAGCGCTATGGTCTGCCGCTGACCGACCTCATCAACGAGGGCAACATCGGTCTGATCCGTGCTTCCGAGCGCTTCGATGAGACACGTGGATTCAAGTTCATCTCCTATGCCGTATGGTGGATTCGCCAGAGCATCATGCAGGCCATCAGCGAGAACAGCAACCTGATCCGCATCCCTCTGAATCAGACTGGCATCAAGAGCCGCATCAATACTGCCATCCGAGAGTTTGAGCAAGAGTACAACCGCCGTCCGTCGGCAGAGGAAATCAGCGAACTGACCGAGATAGACATTGAGAAGGTGGAACTGGCGATGAGCATCAGCACCCATCACTCAAGCATTGATGCTCCTATCTCCGATGATGACAGCAACTGCATGTCGGACACACTGTCGGCCGACGGCACCTATGCCACCGACACCATCACCGACCATGAGTCGATGGTGAGCGACCTGGAGCGTGTGCTCAACGGCATCCTCAGCAAGAAGGAGGTATATATCCTGAAGCAGAGTTTCGGCATCGGTTGCGCTGGCCGCAGCCTTGAGGACATCGCTGAGGAAATAGGCATTACCCGTGAGCGTGCCCGTCAGATTCGCGAACGGAGCATCCGCAAGGTGCGCTTCAACAAGAAGTCCGATGTGCTGCGCAGCCATTTGGATTAGTGCATATTTCAAAGTTAATAAGGCATATATAGCGATTCATTGTTCATAATTTAAAGGGTTTAGTGTGAGGGGGAGATTGAAAGGACTTTTGTCCAATCATCTCCCCCTTTTTCATGCCGTTTTTTATACGGACTCAGGCTGACGCAATCATTGTGTCCTTACAAGCCATTGTTTTTCACGATGACGGTGACCTTGCCGGAACTATATGCATGTTGCCCAAGCATCTCCATGCGGAGCATATAGATGCGAATCCGCTTGGGTGACTCTACGGTCAGCGTCATGGTTTCCTCACGGCTGTCCTTTGTGTGGCTGAAGTTGCCGCTGTCTTTCTCCTTTAGGAAGGCATTGCGCAACTTGCCAACCTGAATGCCTGGCACCTGCAGAACCTTTACCACCTTGTTGATCTGTCTGGTCTTTGGGTCTCTGTCCACCACCGATGTGAACTTTGACGAACCAAGCGTGGAGATGTTGTCCACCTGTTCGTCGATGCTGTTCTGCGCTTGGGCGACAATCCCCATGAGGAGGAAAAGGCACAATGTGACAAGTTGTTTGATTATTTTGGTGTCCATTTTTTTTAGGAGTTTGGGAGTTTAGGAGTCTGGGAGTTTAGACATATGATTTTATTATTGGGAGTTTGGGATATATGACATTTGGGGCTTTAATTCTCAAGAAGTTTCTGCAGTCGTTGGCGCTCCTCAGGGTCACCAATGCTGTTGAGCACCTCCTCCTCTGCCTCATGCAGCAAAGTCTGTTCTCCAACGGTGAGTTCAATGCCTCTGGCTTGTGAGAGCGCATCCTCTATCTGCGGACGTATCTGCCTGAGGTTGTCATTGCGCAAACCATTGACAATCACATACGAACCATCATAGCGCCTCATGTACTGCTCATCTTGCCATGAGCGCCACCCCCATGTGACCAAGAGAAGCACCACCACGGCGGCACCGACAGCAGCAAGCAGACGCATGCGCACGAAGCGGCGGGTGCGGCTTACAGTCTGTCGCAAGGCGGTCATCGGTATACCGGTGACTGAGGAGATTTCCTCATAACTAACCCCCTCCATGTCGTGCAGTCTTAGGATGGTCTGCTGTCGTTCGGGCAAGGCACTTACGATACGCATGAGTTCCTCTGTCGACTCACCATCGGTGTTGTGGGAAACATCTTCCATCTCCAGTTTCTCCATATCTGTGAGAGAGTCGATGCGATGTCTTTTTCGGAGATAGTCCAATGAAAGGTTTCTCACAACCACCATGGCGAATCCCTCCGCAGAGCCGATGAGTCTGTCGCGTACAACCCACAGTTTGAGCATCGTGTCCTGCACGATGTCCTCCGCCTCGTCGTTGTCTTTCACATAGCGACGGGCAATGGCCACCAACTTGGGTCTCAGCGTGGGGATGGTGCCCCGCAGTTCTTCATCGGTCATTTATTGGGAGTATAGGAGTTTGGGAGTATTGACACTACAACTTTTCACATCTTGTTGAGTTGCTTGGTGTTGATTTTTGAGGCTCCACTGGCATCGATGTCGGTCTTGTCGGCAGTGCCGCTGATGGTGAAAGTAGATGCGCCATTGTTGGAAGCCTTCAGTTCCTCACAATCCACATCGAGTTGCATCTTACCGGCGCCGTAGCACGACACTTTGGCGGAAACGCCCTTGAAGGAAACCTCGCTTGAAGAAGCACCAGAATTCTCCATCATCAAATTCTTTCCGCTCAGTTGGAGGTTCTGCTTGCATGCTCCACTGTTATCAAGGTCGATGTCACCGCTCACATTAGCAGCAAGTGTCATGTTGCTGGCTCCAGACAAATCACCTTTCAACGATTCGCATTTTACTTTACCGAAATTCAACTTTGAGGCTCCCGAGCAGTCAATGTTCAATCCGCCGCATTTCATGTCGCCGAAAGTAGCTTTTGCCGCTCCCGACAGGTCGATATCCATGTCGCCCGTAGTCAGGTTGGATAGCGTCATCATCGTGGCACCAGACCCTCTCACTCCTTTGATGGACGGCAGGGTGACATATAGAGTCGGGGCATCTCCTGTATGGATATTCTTCTCTTTTGTCTCGGTATACACATTCAGTGTGCTGCCTTTTTTCTCCACACGAGTCTTAATCTTTGGATTCGGACTTTCCGATACCCTAACGTCATAGTTCTCTCCCTGTTTGATAACGGCATGTACGATTCCGCTTATAGAAATCTCAGAGAAATTGTCGATGTGATAAGGTGTGATGGGGTCATCGCTGTCAATATTGCTGTGGTCAGCCTCCACCACGTCACTCTCCGAGTTTTCTGCATTCTCTTTGGTGATGCAATCCGACATCATGGTCATCGTCAGCATTGCAGTTAATGTCATAATGATTTTTTTCATACGTTTTGTGAGTTGATAATAATTGGGTTATACATTGTTGTTAATTGATTCTTTGCCAATAATACGTACGTCTTTCGCTTTTGTGACACAAAAATATGATTTTTTCAACAAAAAATAGTATTTTTGCTTCCCAAACCACCAAAGAGTTATGAAGAAGAACAGGATTACAGAGTTATTTGGCATTGAGTATCCCATCATCCAAGGGGGCATGGTGTGGATAAGCGGTTGGCGTCTCGCCGCTGCAGTGAGCAACGCAGGCGGTCTTGGTCTGCTTGGTGCGGGGTCGATGCACCCTGAGACGCTGCAGGAGCATATCCGCAAGATGCGTGAGGCCACCGACAAGCCATGGGGTGTCAACGTACCCCTGATGTACCCCGAGATTGACCGTCTGATTGACCTTCTCATTGCCGAAGGAGTAAAGATAGTGTTCACCTCCGCCGGAAGTCCGAAGAAATACACACAGCGCCTGCATGAAGCCGGCATGAAAGTGGTTCACGTGGTGTCAAGTTCAAAGTTCGCCCGCAAGTGTGAGGAGGCTGGTGTCGACGCCATCGTGGCAGAGGGTTTTGAGGCTGGCGGTCACAACGGCCGTGAGGAGACAACGACACTGACACTGATACCACAGGTACGCCGTGCCACCACACTTCCCCTCATCGCCGCAGGCGGCATCGGTTCGGGTGAGGCGATGCTTGCAACCATGGTGTTGGGAGCAGAGGGTGTGCAAATCGGCACCTTGTTTGCCCTCACCGAGGAGAGCAGTGCCTCAGACGCCTTCAAGCAGCGGTGCACACAATTGGAGGAAGGCGACACAATGCTCACGCTGAAACTCCTCTCTCCCACCCGATTGGTAAAGAACGACCTCTTCTGCCGCATCCAAGAGGCAGAGAAGGAGGGTGCCGCCGTGGAGGATCTCAAGGCCATTTTGGGACAAGCTGCCACCAAGCGCGGCATTTTCGAAGGCGACATCGAAAACGGAGAACTGGAAATCGGTCAGATAGCCTCTGCCGTGAAGGAGATTCTTCCTGTAAATGACGTGATGAACCGATTGGTGAAGGAATTTGACCAAGCAAAGGCTCTCATCAACTCCCTTTAACCCTGGTGTGCAATGGATGATGAGTTCACCTTCATCCAAGAGACGCGGAAAAGCCTTGTCATCAGCAGGATACCTCGGAAGGTAAGTTCGATAGCCATGGCAATCCACACCCCCACCAATCCATAGTGGATGGAGAGGAAGTATGCCAATGTGAGGCGCACCAACCACATACTGCACAGACTGATGATGGCAGGTTTAAGGGTATCGCCTGCTCCAACGCAGACACACACGGCGATGATGGAGGCAGCGAACATGGGTTCGGCAAACGCCTCAATACGCAGGCAGTATGCCCCCAAGTCCACTATTTCGTCAACAGGTGTCATCAGCCCCATCATCTCGGGTGCGAAGACAAACATCACCAATCCCATCACCGCCATCACCACCATGCCAGAAAAGAGCGTCATGCGTGCAAAACTGCGGCAAAGGTCGGTGCGCCCAGCTCCGATGCTTTGTCCCACAAGTGTCGTGGCGGCATCACCGATGCCATAACCCGGCATATAACACAGGCTCTCTGCTGTGATGCCCAACGTGTTGGCGGCAATGGCGATGTTTCCCAAGGGTGCCACAATCATGGTACCCACTATCTGCGCCCCACTCATGAGCACTGACTGTGCCGCCATAGGCAGACCGATTTTCAGCGCATTCTTCAGATAATCCATCACCCAGAAGAAACGTTCCCCCACCCTCCTCAGCGACAACATCTTGTTGCGGAAGACAGCGATATAACCCAGCACCGACCCACAGATAACGATAGAGAGTGCAGTTCCGATAGCAGCCCCCATCACACCGAGATGTGCCTGATAGATGAGGATATAGTTGAATCCCACGTCGAGCACACACATGATGATGCTGAGGAGACTGGGCATTCGCATGTCTCCAGAGCATTTGAGCATAGCACTTGAGAGGCTGTAGAGTTGAAAGAAAGGTCCTGCGAGGGCAAAGATAAAGAAATAGAGCGAGGCATCGCGAGCGATGTCAGCACCACCGCCCAACCAATAGGGCAAGGGCCGTGAGATGAGTGTGGCCACTACCATAGTGACAAGGCTGAGCAGGAAGGTGACGACAAGCGCATGGCGAAATACCTGGCGCGCCTTAACGAAATCGTTGGCACCAATGAAATGCGCCACCTGCACGGAGAAGCCCATTGAGGCAGCCCCAGTCAGACTGCCAAGCAACCATGTTGATGTCTCCACCAATCCACATGCCGCCGAGGCCTTGGCACCGAGATGGCCCACCATCGCCTGGTCGATGAAGAACATCACCACACTGGTGATTTGTGCCAATATAGAAGGGATACTCAACTGTATAATCAAGTTGAGTTTCTCGCTGCCTGTGAGGACTCTACCATCCCTGATATACCCCAGCAACACATCACTTTTTCCTTGGAAGACCTTCATGAGACTGCGAAGTTAGTGTTTTTTTTTGATTCTGCGAACAATTTGTGTCAAAATCCAAACCACGAAGGTGCATTAGTTGATTGCCTTTCAGATATCAAAAAGCGGGCGGAGAACGGTCTTGCCGTCTCCGCCCGCTTAATTTATCCTTTCTATATTAATGATTATCAACCTAAATTGTCCGAGTTTTATTTCTTCTCTATGGTGTTCTCGAACAGAAATCCTGAAATAATTAACGTGGCAAATGCCAATACAATTGTTGTGTTCATCTTTTTACCCTTTCTAATACTTTAAATGAAACAATTCGCGTGCCTCACGGCATAGGCGGTTACCTGAAAACTAAATTTACAATCTTTTTTTACTTATTCAATGCTTATCTCTCGCATCTGTGTTACCCTGTTGCAATCTTCTTCTTTTACCTTTTATCAACTATTACCTATTATTCTTTTTATTCTTTCAAAACCTATACTCTAATTCTAAAACCTTACCTTAATCCAATACCTATTTCCAAACTAATCTACTTTCACAAACGTCATTCAATGCTGTATGTCTTGTCATCCTGTTGAAACGCTCTTTTTTCCTTAACCAATACCTTAGCTGATCTCTTTCTCGCTGATCTTCTATTTGGTGCTGACCTTTATCTTGGCTGACCTTTTTTCCTTTTGACGATGCAAAATTACGACTGTTTGCGCACACAGCCATACATTTTGTTCATTTTTTGCAAAAAAATGCATCATTCTTGATGTAGGTCAGTTTTAGTTCGCAATTCACAATTCATAGTCCATAGTTATTGGCCAAAAAGCAATAATGATGAATTAGGAGGTAGACTACAAGGAAATCATTGCTGGAAAGAACATAAAAATAGGGCGTACCGATTGGCACGCCCTATACATTATTTATAATAATTGCTTATTATTTGAGCTCAGCGAGGCACTTGATGGTGCGAACCATCTGTGAAGTGTAGGAGTTCTCGTTGTCATACCAAGCAACAACCTGCACGAGGTATTCACCCTCAGCAATCTTAGAAACCATAGTCTGGTTGGCATCGAAGAGTGAGCCGAAGCGCATGCCGACGATGTCAGAGCTGACGAGTTTCTCCTCAGTGTAGCCGAAAGACTCATTGGCCTGAGCCTTCATAGCAGCGTTGATGCCCTCAACGGTCACTTCGTCCTTCTTCACGACAGCGTGCAGAATGGTAGTAGAACCAGTTGCGGTGGGAACGCGCTGTGCAGCACCGATAAGTTTGCCATTAAGCTCGGGAATCACGAGACCGATAGCCTTGGCAGCACCTGTTGAGTTGGGCACGATGTTCTGAGCACCTGCGCGAGCACGCTGCACATCACCCTTGCGCTGAGGACCATCGAGAATCATCTGGTCGCCAGTGTAAGCGTGTACAGTGGTCATGATACCGCTCGGGATAGGAGCGTAGTCAGTCAAAGCCTTGGTCATAGGAGCCAAGCAGTTGGTGGTGCAAGAAGCAGCTGAGATGATGGTGTCAGCAGGAGTCAGCTTGTCATGGTTCACATTGTAAACGATGGTGGGCAGGTCGTTGCCA
>JAGCXX010000243.1 GCA_017961115.1 Prevotella sp.
CGCAGTCCCACCGAACCTTTTCCTCCGCCGGAGCCAGAGCCACCGCCCTGACGCTCGAGGTGGGTCCACAATCGTTGCAGTCGCGGGAGCATATAGCGAGATTGTGCCAGTTCCACCTGTGTCTTGGCATTGGCGGTCTGGGCGCGCATGGCGAATATGTCGAGGATAAGTGAGGTGCGGTCGAGGATTTTCACCTTGAGCACCGCCTCGATGTTTCGGATTTGTTTGGCCGACAGTTCGTCGTCGAAGATGACCATGCCCACCTCGCGCTCCGCATCCTCCTCTGCCTGGATGAAGTCGCGGATTTCCTCCAACTTTCCCTTGCCCACATAGGTGACGGAACTCGGACCGTTGACGCGCTGGGTGAAGCGGCGAATGGTGACAGCACCTGCGGTGTCGGCGAGGAATTCCAGTTCATCGAGATACTCCTTGGTCTTTGCCTCGTCTTGGTCTTTGGTGATGAGGCCTACCAGCACGGCGGTCTCCGCTTTGGCCTCAGATATAATAAATTCTTTCATTCTTTATATATTATCTTGCAAAAGTAATAAATATAAGTGAATATCCTTTTCTTTTTTCTGAAAATTTGTCTGATGTAAGATGGTTTTTTCCTCAAGTTTCATTAAGTGAAACGCAAACGTTTACGTTGTTTTTTCCCCATAAATTGAATTGTTTTTTGATATAAATCAATTTTTGTGTTACTTTTGCATCGCAAACACAAACGTTTTTCAAGGAATTATAACTACACTAAAGACAGACTGCTGAAACATTCAAGGAAAAGTCCTGACGCGAAGTCAGGACTTTTTGTATGGTGCCGATAGATGATGAGGCATCAGTTTCTGCCTAAGACATAATCGACAATCAGCATGGCGTCGGTGATGTTGACTATGCCGTTCCCGTCCATGTCGGCATTTTGGAAAATGAATGCGGAGGGTGCCTTGCCGAGTACGTAATCAACTATCACCATGGCATCCGTCACATTGATGGTTCCGTCGCCGTCAACATCGCCCGAAAGTTGGAATCCCGGGTCATGGTCCATGATGGTCACCCCGGCAAGACCATATCCGTTGAGGATGAAATACTCGCCCGGGTCGATGTCGTAGAAAGTGAAGTCGAGTTTGCCTTCCTCACCTGCGGCAAGCTTGAGGGGCAGACAGAGGGTGCGATACTGCCGTGAGGTGGTCACGTCGCCTGGCGTATAGTTCTCAAGTTTGCCGATGCACAGGTGGATGTATTGGTAGCTCCAGGTGGGGAAGTTGTTGGGATTCTTGTAGTATACGGTTCCTGTGAGGGTGTTGCCCACCTTGACTTTCTGTTTGGTATAGGTATAGTTGACCTTGACGCCAGTGACATCGGCATCGCTGTGGTAGTAGGGATACGAGGGTGGCTGGCTGATGGTGATATTCTGTTTGTAGAGGAATGTCTTGGTTGAGTATTTGTTGCCTACATAAAAATTGAGCTCGTATTCGCCTGGCTCCCAGAAATAATGGAAGTAGGTGACATCTTCGGTCTGATAGGGTTGGATGGCATGCATCTCCCATCCTATCTGGTTGCCGTTCTTGTCGTAGTAGTCGATGGTGCCGCCGCCCATCTCCTCGTTGTTGGTGATGTTGAGCTTGATGCCGATTTGGTTGCCCACCTCTTTGTCACCGATGAACTGCACGCTGTTGATTTTGTAGTCGAGCGGCATGGTCGACGGGTCGAAGTTGTTGAGTGTGATTTTGTTGCTGGCGATGGTCGCCTTGATATAGAAGGCGTTGCCGGCGGTGGGCGTGAGCCATTTGGAGGAACCCTTCTGTCTGACGACGCTCTTGATGGAGTATTTGCCATCACTCAGTCCGGCTCCGAAATTCACCGTCTTGGTGATTCTCAACTCACCGAAGGAATTCAGTTCTCCTGTGCCGTAATAGAGGATTTTTATCAGTTCGCCTTTTTGATAGATGGCGGCTCCCAGTTCGGCGTTCTTGTAGTCATAGTTGTTGAGGACTCTGAATACCATAGGAAGCTCCACGTTTTTGAAGTCAGCGCTCTTCTTGGTTCGGGTGTAGCTTTTGGTCGTCTGTCCGCCGTTGAAGAAACAGACCATCTCGATGCCGTCAGTGGTCTGGTCGTAGGTGATGCTGCCGTTTTTGTTGGGCTGCAGTCCCACGTTTGCACCCATCCTGTCGCTGTAGAAGAAGTTGGTGTAGTTGTATTCTGTGTTGCGTGCCACCAGGGGGTCGAGCACGGAGAGAAGGAAGAAACCGTTCTGTCCGCCTTCCCATCCCCAGTTGAAGTGGTAGTAGCCGTCCTCATAGCCGTCGCAAACGAACTCGTGTGAGGCGTATGAACCGCCCGACATGATGACGGGTCTCTTGTTCTTCAGCTCGTCGTAGATGATGGTCTCCCAGTCCTTCATGCTGTAGCACTCGCTCTGCAGGTAGTGGGCGTTGTTGTCATAGTCGAAATATTGCTTCATGGCATAGGTCACGTTGTCGCCAGTGCCCGACAGTCCGGGGTGGTAATCCATGCCCATCGCTTGTCCGCAGTATCTCATGAGGACGGCGACAGCCTTTGCGGAGTCGCCTTTTGCGTCTTTCTTGTACTTGAGCTTGATGTTCTTCCAGTCGAAGGTGGTGGCTTTCAGTGCGCTGACCACGGTGCCGTCGGCCTGCTGGTATTTGGGTATGGCTGCTGACTTCTTCGGCCATTGATGGTGTCTCATGACCATCGCCATGGCGGTGGCAACACAGCCTGTGGCGCAGTGTTCATTCTCTTTTATAGGGGTCTCACCGTTGTATGGCTCGTCCTGTCCCCAGTTGCAATAGCCCAGCATAGGTGCCACGGGGGCTGCGATGTCCATGTGGGCGGTGGCGTGGCGTGCAGCCGTTGGCAGCTGCCTCCCCATTCTCTCCAGCAGCCATTTCATGCCGTCGGGCGCATGGTTGACGTCAAACTGTCCCTCATCGACATAACCTAAGATAATGGGGGTGTTCTCGTAGGCGCTGGCCACCACATAACCCTCGTCGGCATGGTTGAACACATAGTAGGCGGCGTCCTTCCCAGTGTAGGCGAGCGTGAGCCGTTCGCCTTGCTGTTGGGCCCGCATTCCCTTTATCGGGCGTTTTGCCAAAGCTGTCTTGATGTTTTCACGCACCTGTTGTTCTGTCAGATGCTGTCCCCATCCTGTCAAGCAAAAACAGATGAGCGTGGTGAGTATAAATAGCCGTTTCATCTTGTATTGTGTTTGGAGATATATTTTTATTTGTCACATATAGGTTGGTGTTTCCTTTTGCAAAGAAAAGAAAAAAAGACGAATGAAGAAATAAAAAAAAGGATATTTTTTTCTTGTTTTTTTAAAAAACAGTATTTTTGCACGATGAAAATGAAACTGACCGACTTTTTGTCATAAAAGGAACAATCATTAATAACTTAATATTATTAAAGACTAAAGACAATGAGACTGATTATTGAAAGCGACTACAAGAAAATGTCGAAATGGGCGGCAGAGCATGTGATTGCCCGTATCAACGCCGCCAATCCCACCCCAGAGAAACCCTTCGTGCTTGGTCTTCCCACGGGTTCATCACCCGAGGGTATGTATGCAGAGTTGGTGAAGGCCAACAAGGAGGGTAGGGTGTCGTTTAAGAATGTCCTGACCTTCAACATGGACGAGTATGTGAACCTTCCCGAGGACCATCCCGAAAGCTACCATTCATTTATGGCACGCAACCTCTTCGACCACATTGACTGCCCGAAGGAGAACATCCATATCCTCAACGGCAATGCCAAGGACCTTGCAGCCGAGTGTGCCCACTATGAGGAGATGATTGCTGAGGCTGGCGGCATCGACCTGTTTATCGGAGGCATCGGTCCCGACGGACACATCGCATTCAACGAACCAGGTTCCTCACTGTCTTCCAAGACCCGCGTGAAGACCCTCACCACCGATACCATTATTGCCAACTCACGATTCTTCGACAACGATATCAACCAGGTGCCCAAACTGGCACTCACCGTAGGTGTGGGAACCGTGATGGCAGCCCGCGAGGTAATGATTCTGGTCAACGGTCACCACAAGGCACGCGCCCTGCAGGCTGCCGTTGAGGGAAGCGTCAACCATATGTGGACCATCAGCGCCCTGCAGATGCACCAGCATGGTATCATCGTCTGCGATGAACCCGCCACAGATGAACTGAAAGTAGGCACCTACCGCTACTTCAAGGATATTGAGAAGGATAACCTGATTTAAGGCATTTTTGTGGTTGGCGACCAACCACGATGCTGCTATCATACATCCATCAATAATGACCGATTTGGACACCCAAATCGGTCATTTGTGTTTGGCATTGCCGTTACAGTTTCATCACCCGTTTCATCTCCAGGTTCTCGTAGCCCTCAGGGCAGTGGGTGGAGAGATATACGGTGGGATTGTCCTTGATGAACTCGCGCACACGGTCGAGCGTCTGGCGGGCAGCGCCCTTGTCCTCGAAGACGATGCTCAGCTTGTTGGCTTTCAAAGCCGCATCGCAATAGGTGACATCGCCGTGGAACACATAGTACAGTCCATCGTTCTCGGCTATGATAATGCTGTTGCCAAAGGTGTGACCCTTCGCCTCGATGAACCAGATGCCATCAGCCACCTGTTGGGCATTGGGGAAGTTCTTGTATGGTTCGCCATACTGTGCACGAACGATGTTGTCGCCTTCCAACTTCATCGCGTCGGCATCCTCAGGGGAGATATACACCTTGGCATTGGGAAAGTACTGCAGGGCTGCCGTGTGGTCGGGGTGCTTGTGGGTAATGAGGATTTTCGTCACCTGCTCAGGTTTGTAACCTGCAGCAGCGAATGCCTCCATGTAGTCTGCCACCTTCTCACCCATATAGAGTGGAGCGCCAAGTTTCTTGGCAGGAGCAGCCATACCGGTGTTGAAGCCCGTATCTACCAGGATGACCTCGCTGCCAGTGTCGATGAGGAAGTTTTGCAGACTGCTGCGGTAGATGATTTGTTCGTCAAACTTGTCCTTGCCCTCTTCGCCGCCGAAGGCAAACGGCTGGTTCATGAAACCACCGTCGAACATGATGATTGCTTTTATTTCCATTGTTGTAAAAAGGTTAGATAGTTGTTCGAATGATTTGTCTTTATTATTTCGGAATCATTTTTTCTATTTCCTCGCGATGCTCAAAGAGGGTGCAGCCACCCGTATGCTCCCAGCCGAGGGCACGGGCAGAACGGATTTTGCGGAACAAGGGAGACTGGAGTGCCTTGCGCAAACCAAGTTCGGCCACGTTGCTGTCGCTGTATGGAGAGAAGGGGCAAGGTTCAGCTGAACCGTCAGGACCGATATGGAAGAAACCGCGTCCCGATGCCAGACAGCCGCCAAGTTCTTTCTCGTCGCCGGGGAATGAGAGGAAGATGATGTCCGCGTAGTCTGTTCGGCGTTCTTCCAGCACGGTTTCCATCTGTGCCACATGCTCATCGGTGAAGGCCAGGTGTTCGGTGCCAGGTTCTGTGGGTACATACTCGATGTAGAACACGATTTTGCAGCCATTAGAGCGCAATTGGTCGATGAACTCGCGGGATGTCACCAACGTAAGGTTCTCCGTTGTCACGGTGATGCTGGTGCCGAAGAAAAGATTTTCCTCCTTCAGCAGTTCCATTGCCTGTAAGGCCCTGCGGAACACGCCTTGTCCTCGGCGCTCGTCGGTGCCGATGGCCGTGCCCTCAATGCTGATGATAGGTACGAGGTTGAGCCGCTTGCGCAAAAACTCGATATAAGCAGGACCGATGAGCGTGCCATTCGTGAAAATGGGAAATATCATGTCGTCCACCTCGCTGACAGCCTCCAGGATATCTTTGCGCATCATGGGTTCGCCACCAGCCAATAGTGAGAAGTTGACGCCCAGAGAGGCGGCATCTGAGAAGATGTCGCGCCACTGCTGTGGGGTGAGCGTATGTCTGCTGTCCGCCTCTGCATCCCCGGCAATTCCGTTGCTGAAGGCGTAGCAGCCTTTGCAGTGGAGGTTGCAGGTGGTCGAGATGCTGCTGATTAAGAATGGCGGCACTTCCAGCCCCTCCTCGTCGAACACCTTGCGGCGGCGTTTCTCCGTCTTTTCGAATAGCCGCTGCATTCTGTAGGCGAATTTCGCCTCCCGCGGATTGGTGAGCACGTTCTTGTAGGCCTTGGCCATGATATTTCGGATGCTGCCGTTCATATAGGCCGCCAGGTCAAAGTGCTTCTGTTTGTCCATAAACCAATAGAGTGAGGTAGATGTGTCAAAATGAAAATCTTGTGAGGGGGAGGGGAGCTCCATTCGGCTCACGGCATGCTCCCGAATTGTCGAATTAGAGAATTGAAAAGCCAAAATAATTCTTGAATTACTGCGTTCCTCGTGGGTCTTCGACAAATCTCTTAAATTCGTGAAGAATGATATCTCCCGAATTGTCGAATTAGAGAATTGAAAAGCCATAACATTTCTCAAATTACTGCGTTCCTCGTGGGTCTTCGACAAATCTCTTAAATTCGTGACAAAATTAATGCTCCCGAATTGTCGAATTAGAGAATTGAAAAGCCAAAATAATTCTCAAATTCTTAAATTCGTGACAAAATTAATGCTCCCGAATTGTCGAATTAGAGAATTGAAAAGCCAAAATAATTCTCAAATTACTGCGTTCCTCGTGGGTCTTCGACA
>JAGCXX010000244.1 GCA_017961115.1 Prevotella sp.
CCCGAACTCTTCACCAAGAGCGCTCAGGTGTATGTGCGCCATGCCGAGGCAGAGTGCAACGGCCACTACAACTTCATCAAGAACTTCAAGGCAGAGAATTTGGAAGCCTATAGACAGTAAAACTAGTCATCAAATAAAAACGAATCGGCAGTAACCCATGGTTATTGCCGATTCGTTTTTCTGATTACACTTATCCGAGGGAAACGTCTACTCTTCCACTGCCCAGGGAGAGCCTTTGCTCAAACGTATGGCATCCTGTCCTGGCTGCAGGTCGGGCATGTCGGCCAACGTGGGGTCAAGGAGGAGGATGTCTTCTACAGACACGACATCGAGGTCATCGTCTGAACAGTCAAGAACGCCAAGGGCAGTCCAATCACTCTCATCATCGAGGGCGATACAGACAATGTCGTCCTCACCCGCCAATATCTGTCGGGTAGTGACAACGGGCTTCCAAAATTCATCGGTTTTTAAGGTCATTTTTTAGTTTTTAAGGAGTTTAGGAGTCTAGGAGTGACAACTAAAATCTACCTGCACAATGCCTCGCAGATGCGGTCTTGGAAGGCGCGGCCATCGGAAGCCTTGATGAGACCTTGGTTGAGGATGGCGAAGCACAGTTCGTGACCATTGGAGCCCACGCAATAGCCCGCAAGGGTGGAGACACCCGAAACGGTGCCTGTCTTCGCGCGGACATTGTTGTAGCAGGCGCCCGTCTTCATCCTGTTCCCCAGCGTGCCATCCACCCCAGCGATGGGGAGAGCGGGATACAGATGGGTGTAGATGGCCTTGTTGTCATAGGCATAGCGCAAGAGTTTCACCAGCATCTCCGCCGTCACATAACTGTACAGCGACAGTCCGCTGCCATCGGCAATGGTATAGTTGACCGGGTCGAGACCCAACCGTGAGAGCAACCGCTTGACTGCCGAAGAGGCATCTGCCGCACGGCCCGGGTTGGTGGAATTGGCATGTGCCACCTGATAGAACATCGACTCAGCATAGAGATTGTCACTGTCCTTCATCATACGTGAAAGCACCTTGTCGATACCGGTGCGGTAGCGCACCACCTCAGTGCAGTTCTGAGGCACCTTGCCTTTGCCCAGCGTGACATTGAGTCCGATGCCTTGACTTCTCATCTCGCGCAGCAGCACAGTCAGAAACTGGTCTTTCTTATCCACCAGCAATGGCGTGAGCTGGTAGTTGTCGTCGTCCCAGCACCATCCGCTGCCGTAGATGAGCGTATCCTTCATCGTCAGGTCGGCCACCACCATTCCATCTATGTTGGAGATGCCAGCCCGCCTGATGTCGTTCACCATATAGCGGATATCATCCTGATTGACGGTAGGGTCGAACCCTCCGACGCAATAGAGTGACCCCCTGAGCGTGTCACCCACGATGGTACCTTTGTAGCAAAGACTTGTATAATAGCAATAGTCGCCCCCAAGCATATCGAGAGCGGTGATGGCCGTCACCAATTTCATGACCGAGGCGGGACGCTGCCGTTGCCGCTCATTAAGGGTATACACCACTTCATTGTCGGTGAGGTCATATACCATCAGTCCCAGTTGGGTGGACTGCAGCAGGCGGTCGCTCATCATATTCTCGAGGCGAGTCCTCACCTGGTCGACCCATCTGGGTTCCTGCATCGCCACAGGGAAATCGGTGGTATAGCCATCCACAATCTGTCCCTGAACATTCAGGGACAGCAGAAGGAGTAAAAAAGGAATCAGTTTGCGCATGACCTTGCGTACATCAGTAGGGGCTGCAGCCATTATTCCTTATGAAGGATAATGTCCACAATTCTCATGCCATCGGTGATGTCTACAATGCCATTCTTGTCCATATCGGCATACTTGATGTAGAAGTCAGGATAGATATCGCCAAGGATATAGCTGACCACCAGCATGACATCTGTCACATCGACTGTTTTGCTGAAGTTCACATCGCCCATCATTGTCTGGGTCTTGTTGATGTTGAACTCCGAGGGTTCACAATCAATGGCACTTCCATCAACACGGCTGAGGACGACCTCTGACAGTTTGCCCTTCAATTCATCCTCTGCCCCCCACTCTTCTGGGGCTTTTAAGGTGAGTGTCATCAAAGGTCCCTCGTTTCCGGTGATGAGTATATTTTCCAAGGAATAGCCCATCACCCTATACCAACCTTCGCCCAAGTCACGTATGGAGGCTGTCATGCCTGAACTGCTGAATCTGTCGGAAAAAGTGTAAGTGAAGCGGTCTTTCTCATCCGTTGTCAAAGTGATTTCACCCGGCAGGAACAAATCAAACTGAAAGCCATTATACTTATCATCCCCCTCATTGGTCAGCGAGATGACCAATGAAGAAGAACCCCCAGCAAAAATGTCTTCAGCCTTAGCAGAAACCGAAATATTATTAGTTGTCTGGCCCCATGCCATCACTGGAAGAATCACAGTGAGCAACAATATGAATTTTCTCATAACTTCTTATCAAAAAGAACTTTCTCTATTTCCAATAAATAAAAAACTGCACAATTCAGCAATTTACGGCGGTAAAATTACTACTTTTTTACGAGTGAACCAAAAAAAATCGTTTAATTATCAATTTTTCTCAATTTTTATGTATCTTTGCGAACTAATGTATAGGATTTTTCATTTCACGATGTGAGTGGTAGAATCCGACTTAAGAAAAAGGTACACAGCAAACTACATCATATATGAAAGACAGTGTAAACAGAATAATACTCGTATTGGCCTGTCTGCTGACCATGGGTTTAGATAACCTGCTTGCCAATCCCATTACTGCAGAGGAGGCCATGCAGAAAGCCATGTCGGTGTTGAATTCCGGGCAGATGCGCAGAGTTCGCGGCAACAGACAACTCACGCTCGCCTATACCCTGGACGACAGCAGCAAGTCCGACCGGCCTTTGTTGTATGCCTTCAACATATCAGACGACAATGGTTTTATCATCGCCTCGGGCGACGACCGGGCAGAACCTATCCTGGGGTATTGCGAACAAGGCAAGTTCAACCCCGACTCCATCCCCGTGAACATGAAGGAGTGGATGGACGGATTGGCCCAAGAAATCGCTTGGGCACAGAGCAACGGATACGAATCTGTCACCAGCAGCACACCCTCAAAAGCCAAGTCGACCATCAACTATTTGATCAAGTCTACTTGGGGGCAGAACAATCCCTTCAACAACCAATGCGCCTTCAACGGGAAAATCTGTGTAGCAGGATGTGTGGCCATCGCCATGGCTCAAGTCATGTATTACTGGGCTTCCGTGGGCAAAAATGGCCAATATTTCCGTGGAGGCAGCAAGGCATTGTCCGCCTACACCACAAAGACAATGGGTTACTCTGTAGCAGCACAAAGTGCGCTGAGCAGTTTCAGTTGGACGAGCATGACCAATGAGCAACCCACCACCAGTGCCTCCAAACAAGCCGTGGCACAACTCGTCCGCTACTGTGGACAGTCCGTACAGATGGACTACACGGAAAGCGTCTCCATCGCCTCGCTTACCAAAATTTCACCAGCACTCAAGGAATACTTCGGCTACAATTACGGCATTAAAACTGTCAGTGCCAGCAGCATGACCACTACCCAATGGAACGACCTGGTATATCAGGAGCTCGCAGCGGGCAGGCCCGTCATCATGAGCGGCGTCAGTTCCAGCGGCAGTGGGCATGCCTTCATCTGCGATGGCTACAACGCCTCCAACAGCAAGTATCACTTCAACTGGGGATGGGCAGGATATTGTGATGGATGGTTTGCGATGAACGCCCTTCTTGCCGACGGCGTCTATTACAATGACAGCAAAAACATGGTCTACAACATCGACCCCTTTGACACCAGTGCCTATGCCCTGTTGTCATCCGATGCGACCACGTTGTCTTTCTATTACGACACCAAGCGCAGCAGCCGCAGCGGCACAATTTATGAACTCAATACGGGACAGACCGCTCCGGGATGGAGCAGTAAGAAAACCATCAAGAAAGTAGTCTTCGACAGTTCGTTTGCCTCCTATTCTCCCACCTCCACCTATTCATGGTTTTTGGAGCAGAGCGCACTGACCACCCTGACCGGTCTTGCCAACCTCAACACATCCCAGACAACCAACATGGCAAGGATGTTCAAAGGATGCACTGCCCTAAAAGCCATTGACCTCAGCAAGTTCAGCACCTCCAAGGTCACCACCATGGCAGAGATGTTCTACGGATGCACCGGCCTGACGAGTCTCGACCTTACCCCACTCAACATGTCGGCTGTCACCAACACCACCTCCATGGCATCAGGCTGCACTGCAGTGAAAACAGTGTCTCTCCCATCCACCACCCCCACCGACCTCAACACCTACGCCTTCAACAATATAGGCACCTCGACAGCACCCTGCAAGATTACGGCACCATCAGGTTTTGACTTTGGTGTCAACACTGCTGCTGTCAGTTTCAAGTGGAAAAGCGGATATTTCTATCTTTCAGGTGCAAAAGCCCCATACGCTTACATGGAAGGCACACAAATCAATTTCTGCTATGATGCCAATGCGTGGACCCACTCCAGTACACCATACCCCCTCAACACAGGCACCACCAACCCAGGATGGTATGGCCAGGACGAAAATATCACCACCGTTGTCTTCAACAGCACATTCGCATCAGTCCGCCCCACATCCACCTACCGATGGTTCTCAGGCATGTCGAATCTCACCAAAATCACAGGCCTTTCATACCTCAACACTTCTGAGGTGACGAACATAACAGCCATGTTCTATGAATGCGGCAAACTGACCGAGATTGACCTCAGCACCATGGACTTCAGCAAAGTCACTTCCTCGAGCTATTTGATGAGCAATTGCACCAGCCTGACCAAACTGACCATTCCCGCATCGGCTTCAGGACTCTATACCAATGCCTTCTCCGGAGTAGGCACCACCTCTGCACCCTGCATCATCACGGCACCCAGTGGTTTCAACTTCGACACCGATACCTCAAAACTCACCTTCAAGTGGAAGGGCGGAGTATTCTATCTCACAGGAACCAAGACGCCATACGCCATCCTGTCGGGCAACCAACTCACGTTCTATTATGATGCCACGGCATGGTCGAGGGGCACCACCTTCTATGCCCTCAACTCAGGCACCACCAACCCTGGATGGTATGGTCAAGTGGAGGAAGTCACCACCGTTGTCTTCAACAGCGCATTCGCATCAGCCCGTCCCACATCCACCTACCGCTGGTTTGCAGGCATGTCGAATCTTACCAAAATCACAGGCCTCACCTACCTCAACACCTCCGAGGTGACCAACATGAATTATATGTTCTACAACTGCAGTGCGCTGACCAGCATCGACCTCAGCAAGTTCAACACCGCCCAAACAACCAGCATGGCATATATGTTCAGTGGTTGCAAATCGGTCAAGAGCCTTGACCTCAGTAAGTTGAATACTGCCAACGTCACCTCTTTGAACTATATGTTCAACGGTTGCAGCGCACTGACCAGTCTCGACATGAGCAGTTGGGATATGGGCAAAGTCACCGCCTGCTCCTATATGGCGAAAGACTGCAGTCAGGTGACCAGCGTCAGCATCCCCGCCACCATGCCCGACCTCAGTGCAGCCAGCTTCTATGGGATAGGCAGTGCCTCGTCGCCCTGCATCATGAATGCACCTGCCTCATATGATTTCGGAATAAGCACCAACGGCCTCTATTTCAAATGGAACAACGGCGTATTCTTCCTCAAGGGCTCCAAAACGGCATACGCCTATGTCTCAGACAACCAATTGACATTCTGTTATGATGCAGAACCATGGTCACATGGCAGTCCAATCACCTTGAATTCAGGCTCCACCAAACCAGGATGGATAGCAGAAAACGCAAACATCACAACAGTTGTCTTCAACAGCACATTTGCTTCCGTCCGTCCCACATCCACCTACCAATGGTTCTACGGCATGTCGAATCTCACCAAAATCACAGGCCTCACCTACCTGAACACCTCTGAGGTGACCAACATGCAGTCCATGTTCAACAAATGCAGTGCCCTGACCAGTATCGACCTGAGCAAGTTCAACACCGCCAAGACGACCAACATGTCGTATATGTTCTACAACTGTGAAGCCCTTACAGCACTCAACCTGAGCACGTTCAATACTGCCAACGTGACCACCATGTTGGATATGTTCTATGGCTGCAAGTTGGTCAAGAGCCTCGACCTAAGCACGTTCAACACCTCCAACGTGACCACTATGGAACAAATGTTCTACAATTGCAGTGCCTTGACCAGCTTGGACTTGAGTCATTTTGATATGAGCAATGTCACCACCATGACCTACCTGATGGGGTATTGCAGCAATTTGAAGAGCATCAGCATCCCATCCTCCATGCCCGCCACCAATTCCTATGCCTTCTACAACATAGGAAGCGCTTCGGCACCATGCATCCTGACCGCTCCCGCCTCATACAATTTCGAAACAAGCACCGACGGACTTTATTTCAAATGGCAGGGTGGCGTTCTCTTCCTCAAGGGTTCAAAGACTTCGTATGCCTACATCGACGGCACCCAACTCAATTTCTGCTACGATGCAGACCCATGGGCACACGGTTCTGACCCCTATCCCATGAATACGGGCAGCACAGCCCCCAAATGGTCGACGAACAATGCCAATATCACCTCCGTGGTATTCAACAGCAGCTTCGCCGCCGCCCGTCCCACCTCTACCTACATGTGGTTCTCCGACATGGCCCAAATCACCAAAATCACCGGTCTGAACTACCTCAACACAGAAGAGGTCACCATCATGGGCAAGATGTTCTACAACTGCAGTGCGCTGACCAGCATCGACCTCAGCAACATAACCACCCTCAATGCGACCAGCACCAACTCGATGTTCTACGGATGCAGCGCCCTCAAAAAACTTGATGTAAGCAAGTTCGACACCAGCAATGCGACCAATCTGGGGTATATGTTCAGTGGCTGCACCAGTCTTGGCACCATCGATGTGAGCAATATGGAAATCAATCCCTCCGCCACTACCTCATACATGTTCAGAAACTGCACCTCGCTTACGTCCGTCCAACTTCACAATTCCTTTAGTTTCATCGATGCCAATGCATTCTATGGCGTGGGACTGAGCACGGCACCCTGCATCATCACCTCAGCCGATGGTTGCAACTTTGATACTGAAGTCACCCAACTCTACTTCAAATGGAAGAGCGGCTATTTCTTCCTCAGCGAGACCCGGGTGCCCTATGCCTACATCAATGGCACGGAGTTTATCCTCACCTTCGATGACCAACCATGGACACACAACACCACGGTCTACAAGATGAACAGCGGCACCACCTCTCCCGTATGGAAAACGCAGGTCAGCACCATCAAGAGTGCCAGCATAGATGAAAGTTTTGCCGACTACTATCCTGTCAGCACCTATCAATGGTTCTACGGCATGAGCGAAATGACGGAAATCAAGGGACTGGAATACATCAACATGCAAGAAGCGGAAAATTCCAACCAGATGTTTATGGGATGCAGTTCTCTGAAAAGCATCTCACTGCCTTCCAACTTCAGTTCCATCGGCCTCAATATGTTCCGCGAATGCACGTCGCTCGAGTCGGTGGAGATTCCGTCGAGCGTGACCAGCATTGGCAACTATGCCTTCTATGGTTGTAGCAACCTGACTTCTGTGACTGTCGACATCACCATGCCGCTCGAAATCACCACCTATGTATTCAGCAACCGCAAGAACGCCGACCTCCATATTCCTGCCGGTTACAAGTCATTGTATGCCCAGGCAGCCTATTGGAAAGAATTCAAAAACATGTTTGAGTTTGGATTTGCTATAGGTGACGCCAACCATGATGGCAGAGTCAATGTGGCCGATGTCATGTGTGTTGTCAACCACATTTTAGGGAAAGACGATATTAATTGCTTTGTTGCCCAAAGCGACGTCAACCATGACAATATCGTCAATGTGACCGACATCATGGAGATTTTGAGACTCGTCTTGTACAACAGTCCCAATGACCCAGCCAACAATCGGAATAACAATTGAAGATTGAAGATAAAAACACAACACAAAAAGAGACTAAATGACACAAAGACAGATTGTGGAATGCGTGCCCAACTTCAGTGAGGGCCGCAACCCAGAGACTATCAGGCAGATTGCCGCAGAGATAGAAGGCACCGCCGATGTGCGGTTGCTCAACATCGACCCAGGCGAGGCCACCAACCGCACTGTCATCACTTTCGTAGGCAGTCCTGAGGCCGTGGTGGAGGCCGCCTTCAAGGCTGTCCGCCGCGCCGGTGAGTTGATTGACATGCGCAAGCACCACGGTGCCCACCCGCGTATCGGTGCGACCGACGTGCTCCCGTTGATTCCCGTCAGCGGCATCACCCTCGAGGAATGCGCCCAACTCGCACGCCAACTCGCCAAACGCATCGCCGACGAACTGCGCATCCCCTGCTACTGCTATGAGGCAGCAGCCTTCACTGAGGAGCGGCGCAACCTCGCCGTATGCCGGACCGGCGAGTATGAGGGAATCCCCAAGAAACTCAGCACACCTGGCAAGGAGCCCGACTTCGGAAGCCGACAGATGGACGACGACATTGCCCGTACTGGGTGCACCGTAGTGGGTGCCCGCGACTTTCTCATCGCCGTCAACTTCAACCTCAACACCACCTCCACACGCCGTGCCAACGCCATCGCCTTCGATGTGCGCGAGAAAGGCCGTCCCCGCCGCGAAGGACATCCCATCACCGGCAAACCGATGAAAGATGCCGAGGGCAACACCATCATGATACCAGGCACGCTGAAGAAGACCAAAGCCATCGGATGGTACATCGACGAATATGGTATCGCACAGGTGTCGATGAACATCACCGACATCAATGTGACCCCGCTGCACAAAGCTTTCGATGAGGTGTGCCGTTGCGCCCAGCAGCGCGGTATCCGCGTCACCGGCACCGAAATCGTAGGCCTTGTGCCCAAACGCACACTGATAGAGGCAGGGCGCTATTTCCTGCAAAAGCAGCACCGCTCCACCGGCATCCCCGAGGAGGACATCATCCAGATAGCCATCCACTCCATGGGACTCGCCGACCTCCGTCCGTTCAACCCCCGTGAGAAAGTCATCGAATACTTGCTGGAGGATGCCAATCGTCAACCGTTGCTCGCCGACCTCACCGTCAAGGGATTCGCAGAGGAGACCTCACGTGAGTCGCCAGCCCCCGGCGGCGGCACCATCTCAGCCTATATGGGTGCCCTGGGCGCAGCATTGGGAACCATGGTAGCCAACCTGTCGGCTCACAAGGCAGGATGGGACGAGCGGTGGGAGGAATTCTCCATCTCAGCCGACAAAGGGCAACAACTCATGAGCGAACTGCTCCACCTCGTGGATGAAGATACCACTGCCTTCAACCGCATCATGGCTGCCTTCGGGATGCCGCGGGGCACCGAGGAGGAGAATGCCCTCCGCAGCGAGGCCATCCAAGCAGCCACATTATATGCCACAGAGGTGCCCCTGCGCACGATGAAAGCCGCAGCAGCAGTCCTCCCCCTTTGCCGTCTAATGGCAGAGACCGGCAACCCCAACAGCGTATCGGATGCCGGTGTGGGCGCCCTTGCCGCCCGTTCCGCAGTCCTCGGTGCCGGACTCAACGTGAAAATCAATGCCGCCCAACTGAAAGACCGCCAGAAAGCAGAGGCCTTCATCGCCGAGGCGGATGCGCTTATCAGCCAGGCCATTGAGTCAGAGCGCGACATCCTCGCCATCGTGGAAAGCAAGATTTAAAGAAAAAATTTTCCGACCTGTCTGACCTGTCTGACCTGTCCGACCTGTCCGACCTGTCCGACTTGTCCGACTTGTCCGACCTCCAACTATAAAAACCAAACTTTATGACTTTTTCAGAAGAGATTAGAGCCGGTATACCCGACACATTGCCTCAGGCAAAAGCTTATGACACCGAAATCAATCACGCGCCACGGCGAAAAGATATACTGACGCAGGAAGAGAAAAAGCTCGCCCTGCGCAATAGCCTGCGCTATTTCCCAGAGCACCTGCACGCCCAACTGGCAGTGGAGTTTGCAGAGGAACTGCGCCAATACGGCCGCATCTATATGTACCGCTACCGTCCGGACTACGCCATCCACGCCCGTCCCATCGACGAATATCCACACCGGTCGCGCGAGGCGGCAGCCATCATGTTGATGATACAAAACAACCTCGACCCCAGTGTGGCGCAGCATCCCCACGAACTTATCATCTATGGTGGCAATGGTGCCATCTTTCAAAACTGGGCACAGTATCGGCTCACCATGAAATACCTCAGCGAGATGACCGACGAGCAGACCCTCGTAATGTACTCGGGCCATCCGCTGGGACTGTTCCCCTCACACAAGGGAGCGCCTCGTGTGGTGGTGACCAACGGTATGGTCATCCCCAACTACTCCAAGCCCGATGACTGGGAGCG
>JAGCXX010000033.1 GCA_017961115.1 Prevotella sp.
ATTGAAGAGTGAAAATTGAAAATTGACGATTGAAAATTGAAAAGTGGGATGAAGAAAGAAAACAAAATTCTGAATATCTCCAAGGCATTTGCTATAAGAATCATCAGATTGTTTCAGTACTTGCAAAATGAGAAAAAAGAATTTGTTTTCCAAACAACTTCTCAGAGCAGGCACCAGTATTGGAGCAAACGTGAGGGAAAGTGTTCATGCCCAAAGTTCTGATGATTTCGTCCACAAGCTCAACATCTCTTTAAAAGAGTCATATGAAACAGAATACTGGATAGAATTGCTTTATGAAACAGGATACCTCAACGAGCAACAGTTTCAGTCTATTATGTCCGACAACAAAGAGATAACAGCAACCCTCGTAAAAATCATAAAAACTTCCAAGGCAAGAAATGACGCCAAAGAAAAATAATCTTCAATTTTCAATCTTCAATCTTCAATATTAAAAATAAGGTTATGACTGCAAAACAAACCATAGAATCCGGAAAGGCCATCCTCGGCATTGAGTTTGGCTCCACCCGCATCAAGGCCGTCCTCATCGACGAGGACAACAACCCGATAGCACAGGGTAGCCATGAATGGGAAAACCAGTTGGTTGACGGCCTGTGGACATACAGCATCGAGGCCATCTGGTATGGTCTGCAAGACTGCTATGCCGACCTCCGCAACAATGTGCGCAAGGAATACGACACAGAAATCGAGGTGCTCGCCTCCATCGGCATCAGCGCCATGATGCACGGCTACATGCCTTTTGACGAGAAAGACCAGATACTCGTTCCATTCCGCACCTGGCGCAACACCAACACCGGGAAGGCAGCCGCCGAACTTTCTGAACTGTTCAACTACAACATCCCACTTCGCTGGAGCATCTCGCACATCTACCAGGCCATCCTCGACAATGAGGAGCACGTGGCAGACATCAAGTTTCTCACCACCTTGGCAGGCTACATCCACTGGCAACTCACTGGCGAGAAGGTGTTGGGCATCGGCGATGCCTCTGGCATGATTCCCATCGATCCCGCCACGAAGCAGTACTCCGCTGAGATGGTGAAGAAGTTTGACGACCTCGTGGCTCCCCGTGGCTTCGGCTGGCGTCTGTTCGACATCCTTCCCAAGGTGCTGCTGGCTGGTGAGAAAGCAGGTTTCCTGACCGAGAAAGGAGCCAAGTTGCTCGATGTGTCGGGCAAATTGAAACCCGGCATCCCACTCTGTCCTCCCGAGGGCGATGCAGGAACCGGCATGGTTGCCACCAATGCCGTGAAGCAGCGCACAGGCAATGTCTCCGCCGGCACCTCCTCTTTCTCAATGATTGTGTTGGAGAAAGACCTGTCGAAGCCTTACGAGATGATTGACATGGTGACCACTCCCGACGGCAGCCTCGTAGCCATGGTCCACTGCAACAACTGCACCTCCGACCTCAACGCTTGGGTCAACCTGTTCAAGGAATACCAACAATTGCTGGGTGTGCCCGTGGATATGAACGAGGTGTATGGCAAACTCTACAACAATGCGCTCAACGGCGATGCCGACTGCGGCGGACTCATCTCATACAACTACATCTCAGGTGAGCCTGTCACCGGTCTTGCCGAGGGCCGTCCGCTCTTCGTGCGCGGTGCCAACGACAAGTTCAACCTCGCCAACTTCATGCGTGCCCATCTCTACGCATCGGTTGGTGTGCTGAAAATCGGCAACGACATCCTCTTCAACGAGGAGCAGGTGAAGGTGGACCGCATCACCGGTCACGGAGGTCTGTTCAAGACCAAGGGTGTGGGCCAGCGCATCCTCGCTGCCGCCATCAACTCGCCCATCTCCGTCATGGAGACCGCCGGTGAGGGTGGCGCATGGGGCATCGCCCTGCTTGCCTCATACCTGGTGAACAACCCCGACAAGCTCTTGCTTGCCGACTACCTCGACCAGGTGGTCTTCGCCGGCAATGCCGGTATCGAGATTGCCCCGACACCAGAGGATGTGGAAGGCTTCAACCGCTATATCGTCAACTACAAGGCAGGTCTTCCCATCGAGGAGGCCGCCGTCAAGTGCAAGAAATAACGATTGGAACAACAACCAAAATGAGAAAATCAATTTTTGTATCACTCATCGCGGCAATTTCGCTCACCGCACAAGCACAGGATGCCACCATCAGCATCCAGGCCGACAAGGGAACCCAAATCATTCCCAGGGAAATCTACGGACAGTTTTCCGAGCACCTCGGCACCTGCATCTACGGCGGTCTCTGGGTGGGTCCTGACTCACCCATCGCCAACACCGACGGTTACCGCAACGACGTGCTTCAGGCACTCAAAAACCTGAAGGTACCCGTGATGCGCTGGCCTGGCGGATGCTTTGCCGACGACTACCACTGGATGGACGGTATCGGTCCCAGAAACCAACGTCCCTCGCTGCGCAACAACAACTGGGGTGGCACCATCGAGGACAACTCCTTTGGCACCCATGAGTTTCTGAATCTCTGCGAAATGCTCGACTGCGAGCCCTACATAAGCGGCAACGTCGGTTCGGGTACGGTGAAGGAGATGGCACAGTGGGTGGAGTACATGACCAGTGATGGCGATACCCCCATGGCACGCCTGCGCCGTCAGAACGGCCGCGACAAGGCATGGCACGTGAAGTATTTCGGCATCGGCAACGAGGCATGGGGCTGTGGTGGAAACATGACTCCGGAGTACTACTCCGATGAGTTCCGCAAGTTCAATACCTACCTCCGCGACCAGCAGGGCAACAAGCTCTACCGCATCGCCAGCGGTGCCTCCGACTATGACTACACCTGGACGAAGGTGCTGATGGACCGCATCGGCAACCGCATGAACGGTGTGTCGCTCCACTACTACACCTGCTCAGGCTGGAATGGTTCGAAAGGCTCTGCCACGAAGTTCGACAACGACCAGTATTACTGGACTTTGGGCAAGTGTCTGGAGATAGACGATGTCATCAAGCGCCACTGCACCATCATGGACGAGAAAGACCCCAAGAAGGAGATTGGTCTGCTCGTTGACGAGTGGGGCACTTGGTGGGACGAGGAGCCTGGCACTATCGGCGGACACCTCTACCAACAGAACGCGCTCCGCGACGCTCTTGTCGCCGCCATCTCGCTCAATGTGTTCCACAAGTACACCGACCGTGTGAAGATGGCCAACATCGCACAGGTGGTCAACGTGCTTCAGGCAATGATTCTCACCGATACGAAGGGTCCTGGCCATATGGTGCTCACCCCCACCTATCATGTGTTTGAGATGTACAAGCCCTTCCAGGAAGCCACCTATCTGCCCCTCGACCTCAAGTGCGACGTCATGCACGTACGCCATGAGATGAACAAGGCAATGGATGAGAGCAGCGATGAGGGATTCCGCAACCTGCCGCTCGTCAGCGCCTCTGCTGCCAAGACGGCATCAGGCAGCGTCATCATCTCTCTCGCCAACGTCAGCCTCGACAAGAAGCAGGAGGTGGCCATCAGCCTCAGCGGCATTAAAGCCAAGGACGTGAGCGGACGTATCCTCACCAGCAAGAACGTGGCCGACTTCAATGATTTCGACCATCCCGACAGGGTGCAGCCAGCAGCCTTCAAGGATGCGAAACTGAAGAAAGACCAACTCACCGTGAAGCTCCCCGCCAAGAGCATCGTCGTGCTGGAAGTGAAGTAATGAGTTGAAAGAGTATTTTTGTAGTTTTAAAAACAATCCATAATGAACGACAACAAAGTAATGAACAGGGCAGCCGACAACATCCGTATCCTGGCTGCCGCTATGGTTGAGAAAGCCAAGTCGGGCCACCCGGGTGGTGCCATGGGTGGTGCTGACTTCATCAACACCCTCTACAGCGAGTTCCTCGTCTACGACCCAGAGAATCCCGAATGGGAGGGTCGCGACCGTTTCTTCCTCGACCCCGGCCACATGGCTCCGATGCTTTATTCACAGCTCTGCCTGATTGGCAAATACGACCTTGAGGACCTGAAGAACCTGCGTCAGTGGGGTTCTGTCACTCCCGGTCACCCCGAGCGTGAATTAGCCCGCGGCATTGAGAACACCTCTGGTCCGCTCGGCCAAGGCCACACCTTCGCCGTCGGTGCCGCCATCGCCGCCAAGTTCCTGAAAGCCCGTCTGGGCAACGTGATGAACCAGACCATCTACGCCTATATCTCCGACGGCGGTGTGCAGGAGGAGATTTCACAGGGCGCAGGCCGTATCGCCGGCAACCTGGGTCTGGACAACCTCATCATGTTCTACGACGCCAACGACATCCAGCTGTCCACCAAGACCGAGGTGGTGACCTGCGAGGACACCGCCAAGAAATATGAGGCATGGGGCTGGTATGTGCAGAAGATTGACGGCAACGACGTCGACCAAATCCGCGAAGCCATCAAGAAGGCACAGGCAGAGAAGGAGCGTCCGAGCCTCATCATCGGTCACTGCATCATGGGCAAGGGTGCCCGCAAGGCCGACGGTTCCAGCTACGAGAGCAACTGCGCCACCCATGGTGCTCCTCTCGGTGGCGACAACTTCGTCCAGACGATGAAGAACCTGGGTGCTGACCCAGAGAACCCGTTCCAAATCTTCCCCGAAGTGCAGGAAATGTATGCCCGCCGTGCTGAGGAACTGAAGAAAATCTGTGCTGAGCGCTATGCTGAGAAGGCAGAGTGGGCAGCAGGCCATCCCGTTCAGGCCAAGCAACTCGAGGAGTGGTTCAGCGGCAAGGCTCCCGTTATCGACTGGAGCAAGGTGCAGCAGAAGGCAGGTGCCGCCACCCGTGGTGCATCCGCCACTGTCCTGAGCGCACTGGCAGAGCAAGTGCCCAACATGATTTGCGCCTCCGCCGACCTTTCCAACTCCGACAAGACCGACGGTTTCCTCAAGAAGACCCACGACATCGTGCGCGGCGACTTCACCGGAGCCTTCTTCCAGGCAGGTGTGGCAGAGCTCACCATGGCATGCTGCTGCATCGGTATGGCTCTGCACGGTGGTGTGATTCCCGCCTGCGGCACCTTCTTCGTATTCTCCGACTACATGAAGCCTGCCGTCCGTATGGCAGCCCTCATGGAACTGCCCGTGAAGTTCATCTGGACCCACGACGCCTTCCGTGTTGGTGAGGATGGTCCTACCCACGAGCCCGTGGAGCAGGAGGCTCAGATTCGTCTGATGGAGAAACTGAAGAACCACAGCGGCAAGAACTCGATGCTCGTGGTTCGTCCTGCCGATGCCGAGGAGACTACTGTCTGCTGGCGCATGGCCATGGAGAACACCGAGACTCCGACCGCTCTGATTTTCTCCCGTCAGAACATCGATATGCTGCCCGAGGGCAACGACTACAGTCAGGCTGCCAAGGGTGCATATGTGGTGGCTGGAAGCGACGACGACTACGACGTCATCCTCCTTGCCTCCGGTTCAGAGGTATCCACCCTGGAGGCTGGTGCTGCCCTGCTGCGCGCCGACGGCGTGAAGCTTCGCGTGGTGAGCGTTCCCTCCGAGGGACTGTTCCGCACACAGCCGAAGGAGTATCAGCAGAGCGTGCTTCCTGCCGGCAAGAAGAAGTTCGGCCTCACCGCCGGTCTGCCTGTGACCCTCGAAGGTCTTGTAGGCAGCGACGGTATCGTCTGGGGCCTGCAGAGCTTCGGCTTCTCCGCTCCCTACAAGGTGCTTGACGAGAAGCTGGGCTACACCGGCCAGAACGTCTATGAGCAGGTGAAGAAACTTCTGAGCGAGTAATATGGAAGTTAAGACCATCGGCATAGCCAGCGACCACGCTGGCTATGCGCTTAAACAGTTTGTCAAGAAATACCTCGACGACAACGGATATGCGTGGAAGGACTACGGCACCTATTCCGAAGTCTCCTGCGACTATTCCGACTTCGGTCATGCACTGGCTGAGGGCATCGAGCGCGGCGAGGTGTTTCCCGGCATCGCCATCTGCGGAAGCGGTGAGGGCATCAGCATGACGCTCAACAAGCATCAGGGCATCCGCGCCGGACTGTGCTGGATTCCCGAGATAGCCCATCTCATCCGCCAGCACAACAATGCCAATGTTCTGGTGATGCCCGGACGCTTCATCGACGAGGCCACCGCCTCCCTCATCATGGACGAGTTCTTCTCCACTGAGTTTGAGGGTGGCCGCCATCAGGCCCGCATCGACAAGATTCCCCTTCACGGCGACATGGCTTGAAGCAGACAATCCAATCAAACAAAAGAGGCGGGGTTCCCGCCTCTTTTGTTTGTGCCTTACTCTACCTTGCTGAACTTCAGGTTTTCCACATGCGGTCCAACAAACATCGGCATGAAGTCGGCCGTGGCATACCATGACGGTTTGTCTTTCATCTGGTCGTGCAGCAACCAGCCATTGATTTTCAGATTCTCAAAAGTGACGTCCCTCACCAGTCGCTGGTCATCGTAGCCGCTGATGATGGAGAGGCTTTGCGGCAGTTCTCCACGATAGCGTATGTTGCGGAAGCAGACATTCTCCACACCCCTGCCCGGTGCTGCGCAGTATTTCTGATTAAAGCCTACTTTAACCTGCACAAGGCAGCCCTGCTTGATTTGCTCCACCCGTATATTGTCGAACACGACGTTGCGCACAAGGTTGTTGTCACCGCAGTTGATGGCCATGCAACCTTGATAGTCCACCTGTGGCTCAGCCTGTCCCAGGATGTCGATATTCTCATATCTCAGGTTCTCAATGGTGTCGCCCCTCTCCGCATTGCCATGGATGCCGATGAAGATGGGGTGCGCCACGTCGGGCCAAAGCGTGGAGTTTCGCATGGTGATGTTGCGTGCATTTCCCCCAAAGCCCTTCCTTGTGGCATAGGCCGTGGTGCAGTCATCGCTGTTGCGGCAGAACACGCGGTCGTAGACCACATTGCTCGATGCAAAGACATTCAGTCCATCTCCCCATCCGGGATGTGATATGCTGCGCACGTCATGGATTTTGACTCCATCGCTCTCACCCACGGGACAGGTGTTCACCACAAGACCGTCGATGAGCACGTTCTTTGAGCGATGGACATGACATCCCTCATATCCGCTCTTTGGACGGGCGATGCCGCGCCCGAGGATGCTCACATTCTCTGCATCCTCAATGGCAAAGGTTCCGGTGAAGTAAGTTCCTCCGCAAAGATATACCGTCGTATTCGACTCCACACGTATGGTGTCGTTTGGATAGAAGCCCGGGGTATAGCATACAAACTCCCTGCCCTGTCTTTTCGCATCCATCTCCGCCTGTTGTTGGCTTACAGGAGGTTTTGAGGTGAACAACAAGAGATTGTTGGTGATGTCACCGTCAAACTCCACGCTGACGTTCTCGGGTTGGAAAAGCAGGAACTGTATGGTCGAATCGTTTATCTCATTGGTTATCACACCACGGTAGGCGGGACGCACTCTTGCTGTGGTGTACTTCCTGTTCTTGGTGACCACACGCACAAATACATCACCCGTGAAATCAAACATGCCATAACTGATTTCCGACACACGGTGTTTGCCATTTTCAACAGGAGCATTCACCTTGGCCATGTAGGTGTCAATCCTTATCCACTCCTGACTGCTGCGCGGACGTATAAACACGTCATAGTCATGTTTCAGAGGTGCGCCATCTGGGGCCTGATAGGTGAACACCTGATGCAGTTTCTGTCCCTCTTTCACACCCTTTACCGTGAACTCATCAGCCTCGATGTTTTTCTTCACTTCTCCTGCTTTCTCAGCTTTCTTCTGCAATGCCAGCAACCGTTTGGTATAGGGCATCTGCAGTCCTCTCCTTTCGACATAATGATGGTATGCCGCACGGTAGATATCGCGGATGCGTCCGCGCCCCATCATGCCTGGTTCCGTCCAATCGCAGTAGAGTCCGGTGCAGTCGTGCCATGTCTCAAAAGGGACATCATAGCCAAGGTTATATCGGGCTGTGTATTCCAGTCCTTTCATCAAACGGTTGTCGAGAGCACCATATAAGTCATCGCCCTGCTCCCATGCCATCTCGCAGAGGTCGCACAACGCCCCAAGACCGAGTTGTGCGTGCTGCTGGTCGCGACCCGTTTCCTGACATTGTCCTGTTTCACTGATATAGCGAGGCAGCGAACCATTGTCGTTGGCACCCATGAAATAGTCGACAGATGCCCGATACAGCGCACTGTCTTTCAGACAGATGGCACAAGCCATGCGCAACCGGTTGACTATTGCTCCCCAATTGCCATTGGCATAAGGACTGTCCGCCTCAAACTGCTCCATCATCGGGAGCATGGCCCGGCGGAGCATCTCATCCCCTTTCACTGGCTCAGACGGGCGCACCATGATCATTGCCCTCACCAACCAATAGCACTGTATGGCGCATAGCGGTGCGTCGTGCCCTTCGAGACGCTTCAGAGTCCCGACATAGGCATCAATGATGTTTCGTGCCTCAGCGTTGTTGCCTTTGAGGGCAAAGTCAAGAGCCGTTTTCATGTCGCGCTCGCTCCCCCCCTTGGTGTTGGCATACTTGCCATCACGGGCAATCACCTCATATGGTCCGGCCATTTTATAAGATGATGTCTGAGCCATATTGGGCAAAAAGATAGCCAATAGGCAAAACAATGAAAGAATCTTGTTCATCTTACCAAATATTTTTTCCCATTGAGTATATAGATTCCCTTTCGTGGCGAAGGACTGTTTATCATACGGCCCTGCAAGTCATACACCTTACCATTGCTAACCGTTCGCTCTCTGGTATAGGTTTCCACGATGCCTGATGGCAGTCCCTTGTAGGAGAGGGTGAAATTGTCCCACACGAGCCATGTGTTTCCGCTTGAAGGTTCAGCTATGCCGATGGAAAGCGAGCCCCCTTTCACCTCGATGTCCACAGTAAGGAGAGCATAGGAGGAACTGGTAGCCATCTTGTCGCGCTCTGCATCAAAAGTGCTGTTTTTGCATGAGGTTCTGACCAATGCCTTTGCCGTCTCGCCGCCGCTGGTGGCATAGAGATACCCTGTGTTGGCACCTTCCCCATTGACAAGTTGGCAAGAGATGGTGTATTCACCGTCGGGCAGTCCGCTGATGGTCTGCGAGAAGTCAAAGTTGGTGCTGTGCCACACTTCCACCGCACCATTGTAACGCTGGTTGCCCCAAGAGCCTGTCATGGTCCACCCATAACCGTTGCCTGTGAAGGCCGGGTTCACCAGGAATGGAGTTGCTTCCACGGGTGTCAAGTCACCGGAAATGGCGGATTGCTCATTGATATAGTCAGTATGGAAACGGCTCTTCTCGATGGCAAAAATCTGCAGGCGCAAGATGTCGCTGCCTGTTTTGTTGCAAGCCAGTTCCTCACCATCTCGCAAACCGTTGGCAGGTGTCCAAAGTCCCATCCAATTGCTGGGATATTTTCCATTTTCTATCGTCCATACACCATCTGTGTAGTTCATGAGCAACAAAGACCACTCACAGGCGTAGGGTTGGTCGTGCGTGCGCAACTGGTCGGGACGGTCCCACTCGGTTTGGAGCGTCAGTCCATCGTAGTCCATGTTGCGCATGGTGAAACCAGTCTGATAGGTCTCTATCTGGAAGAGTTGTGAAAATGTTGGAGATTGCATTTTCCCTCCAGTGGTGGGTGTTCTGAGCACCAATGCCTTGTTGCCATTCTTCGGGGCATTCTGCAGCGTCAGCAACAGGTCTGCCTCATCGGCAGCCAGCACGAAATAATGGTCTTGGCACAGTTCTGCCAATTCACCAACTGAGGTGACCAACTGATAGCCACGGGCGGAGGTGAGCAACGAGTAGTAGCTGTGGGAGGTGGCCTGCACATAAATAGAATATGTGTAGGTCTGGCCCTGATAGGTCGCGGTGATTTGCATATCCTGCTGCACGTCACTCACCACAAGCGAACTTCCCTTGCTGCCATCACTCCAGATGATGCTCTCAGGATTGGCAGCGTTAGGGATGAGCAACCCGAGGGTGACGGTGGAACCGGCGAGCACCTGTGTCTCGGTGTTCTCACTGCCGTTGATGATGGGAATAGCCTGCACCACGTTCAACTTGAACTTGGTCTGACTGACGGCACCACTCTGGTTGGCGTATTGGCAGGTGTACTCACGCGAGGTGGTCAGTGATGGGATGGTGATGGTGCTGCCCATCTGTCCGTTATCCCACAGATAGTCATCGGTCCATCCTGTGGTGGCTCCGGCATAGAGGATGACGCTGGTGCCATAGAGCACTGTTTTCTCTGTGGTCTGTTCCACCACACCGCCAACAGTCACCTCACCATCCATCTTGTCGGCTGGTGCATCTCCCGCCACAGCAATTGCAAAAGCCTGCGTGCTCTTCACCCCGTTCTCCGCGGTATAGGTGACGCGGTAGATGTAGCTGCGATTGGCCTTGACGGTCAGTTCACGCGTTGTTGCTCCCGTATTCCACTGCCACAGGCCGGTGTCCTCTGTTCCCTCTGGCAACTGTGGCTGGAGGGTGATGTCGGCACCATCAGCAGGGATGGCCTTCGTCTTGCCAACTTCGTAGTTGTATTTCAAACCTCCAAGGTTGGTTTGGTTGACAAATGTCTTTCCGTTGTAGACGATATTGCCGCTGAGCGGCACCTTGGCTTGTTTTTGGTCGATGAGCGGTCGGTAATGGGTGAGTGTGGAGAAACCCAGATGGTCGAAACCGCCAGAATTCTGACTGTAGTTTCCACCACCGCCATCGGGGCACACCTTGGCACTGGCTTTCTCGGCATACTGGAGTTTGATGCCGCGCTGCCCCTCATAGTATCCCAATGCACGGTCCCAATAGGGACGATATTCGCCTTTGCCACCCTCGTTGGGTCCTTCCTGCACCCAAGGAGCGCTCCATGCCGTGCGGCAATCAGCGTAATTGTAGTTAATCCAAGGCAGGTTGCTGCCTGCCACTCCACCGAAATTGAAAGCAGCCACATGTTCGATACCGGCGGCGATGCGGTCATCCATATAGGCATAGAGGTCATCACCTTGGTTGAGTCCTACCTGACAGATGTCGATGGCCAGGCCAAGTGCCATGAGGGCATGGCCCTGGTCGCGCCCACTCTCCTGCATCTGTCCCAGGTAGCCCAACGGACCTCGGCTGTCGGGCAGCACCACGGGCACGAGGTTGCCGATGAACTCATTGCAGCCGTCATTTGATATGCTGTTTTGCTTGGAGCGGTCCTTGAACGTGCCCACATGGTCGTATTTATAGAACGACAGGCCCTGGTTGTACATATGCACATCATCGCAAAGAATGCCGATAGACATCACGCAGAGGGCGTTGCACAGTCCCCAATTGCTCCAATAGTGTCCTGGCCGTTGACCCACGTTTGCATTGCGGGCATTGAGCCATGTGTCATGACGTCGGCGCAAGAAGTCAATGGCCGGGTTATACCATGTCTTGACCATATACTGACGAAACTCCTCGAAGTCGTCACGGCTCCATCCGTCATAGTCGCGCATCAGTTCGGCGGCATTAGCCAGCTGGTGACCATAGATGCCGGCTGCCAACGAAAGGTTGGTGTCGCCGCTGACCCATTTGTTGCCACGTGCCCATGCCATGAGGATGCGCACGGCTGCATCTGCATTGTCGCGAGTGCCACCGATTTTCCAGCGCAGGGCATTCTGGAAGGCCATGGCCGCGCCACGCGCCACATTCATATAATTCTGACCACTGCTTCCACCTCTCACGATGGTCTCAGTGGGCCATGTGGCGATGTTGGACTGCGCATATTCGTTGGCACAGAGAATCTCCCATGCCCTTTTTATGCGAGCGTCACCATCTGCCAAAAGTTGTTTGGCATGGTCGATGTCATCCTGTGTGACGATTCCCCCGGGATGCACGAATCCATAGTCGCCAGAGGGTTCAACCATGCTTTTAGGAGCAAAGCCTGCTGTAGATTTGGCATGGCTGATGGCTTCCTGAAGGATTTGCCGACGTTCATCGAGCAGTGGTTGCGAGGCTCGTGCCGTGGCTATCTCCATCTCTGCCATGTTGATGGCATCCTGCACCTCAGCAATGGCATTGGGAGCATAAGCCTCGGTGCCAGAAGAGAGGAAAGCCTTTGCTTCTTCCACCATTGCCTGCAAGGCGGTGGGGTCACCCGGACTTCCATAGCGAAATTCGTTTTCTATGTCAGCTGCCACGGCGGTGAGCGCCTTCACCTGCTCATCACCCACAGCAATGTCATATATTCGGAAGTCGGTCATGAGGGTCTGCTTCAGATAACTGTCACCTGTGAATGGCGCACGGCCTATCCAGCAATAGATGGGAGCCGTGGTGAAGGTATTCTTCAGGATGGGCATGGCCGTATTTTGTCCCACTCGCTTACCATCAACAAAGAGTTCTCCAATCATACCACTTTGGCGGTAGACAACGCTCATCCACCGACCTTTTTGCGAAGACGTGCCCACCTCTATGCCACTCTCCGCACCATAGCCACCGGTAGAGGTGGCCATGCGCTGGGCGTTCAGGCGATAAGCCATATACTTACCCTCACTTGCCGTGCAGGCTGAAGAGGTGGAAAAAGCCCACAGAAAATAGCCATTGCCAGAGAGCGAGGCCTCATCAGCCACACGATAACAAGCCGACACGGTGAAGTCGCCCAACTCTTTCACCACAGCACCTGCTGCTGCGGTCATATTCAGGAAACCAACGCCGTTGCCCAAGTCGAGGGCATGATATTTGCCCACTTCCACAACTTTGGCGGCCCCCATCACCCGGGCGGTAACCCCCGATATGGGATCTGTCACGTCAGTTCCAGACACATTCTCAAAATCGAAATGCATCTTCAAGTGGTCATCATCTTGTGCCATGGCAACTCCTGACATGGACATCACGGCAGCCACAATAGCCAGCCATATTCTTTTCATCGACATTATTGGTTAGGAATTTGATTTGACTGGCACAAATTTACCTCTTGTTGGCAGAAAAAGGCGCCGCACATTGTCCAAAATCAATGGTTGTGGATGTTCCATTGGCATTTTTGCACGTCTGCGCCCACGATTTTTGGACAAAAGAACACATATGTACCCATATTTTTGTATCTTTGGGGTGCTAAAACAAGCAAGAAAGTGATTCGCACCAAACTATACCTTATTCTCCTATGCCTGTCGATGCTGACGAGGACTCTCGCAGTAGACAAGCAATGGACGGTAGCCGACGGACTACCCACGGGCGAGGTGCATCAGATTGTGGAACTGCCCAACGGACAGATGCTTGTCAACTGCGAGGGCGTGTTTTGCCTATCCGACGGCAAGAGTTTCCAGACTGTACCATGCAACTACAGCCTCGCCTACCGCATGCCTCACTACCAGTCGGGGTATGGGCAACAATGGCAGGGCGACTCATTGCTATGGCTGCACGACTTCTACCGCATCTACCTCTTCGATGCCCGCACCCGTTCGTTTCGCTATGATATAGGGAAACGGCTGACAAAGAATCTGCAGAACAGTTTCACCCCTTCGTCAGCAATAGTCACCGACCGCCAGGGAGGACAGTGGAAGGGAACGCTTCAAAACGGCATCACCTACCACTCGCCCCAGCGGCAGGCAGCCGAAAGGATAGAGGGCAACCATCCCCTCATCGACCTGGCACGCAGCACCACCGACAGCCACGGAAGC
>JAGCXX010000245.1 GCA_017961115.1 Prevotella sp.
TGGCGGAGTAGATGACACGGAGTGCGATAATGGAGGGCACAATCCACTTATGGTTGACGAGCAGTACAAAGACCGACACGATGCCATAGCTTAGGGCGATGCGCTGAAGTACAGCCCAGATGCGCAGATGTCCGAAACAGAGAGGGTCGCCCCATATGGCATGGTCAAACCAGTTGATGGCCAATCCGATGGCGAAGAGGAGGACAGTGCGCCGGATAATCTTCCATATGACGGGTGCAGATGGGCGGAACCCACTCTTTGAGAGTGACAGATAGGTAGAGACACCCATGATGAAGAGGAAGAAAGGAAAGACGAGGTCGCAGGGAGTCATACCGTTCCACTCAACATGTCGCAGCATCTCGAAAGACTCGCCATAGCCGTTGTTGACCAATATCATTCCCGCCACCGTGATGCCACGGAGGATGTCAAGGGAGAGAAGTCGTTGTTTGTTTTCAGCCATTTTTTCTTATTTTTATAATCAATGTTTGACAGACATCCCTATAAGTTGCATTGCCCTGACAGCCAAATCAACAGGGTCGCCCACAGGTTCGGAAACGTATGTATTATGCTTCAGTGTCCAAGGTTCCTCCATGGCATAGTAGTCCAATTTCACCTCTTGTGGCAGTGCCATCTGGAACAGTTCATCCGCCGTTTTGCTGCTGTTGGACCCACTCCCAAGGAGTTCTGGGTCAGGTTTTGTCAATGATTCCATCTGAGCCTCAAGCGCATCAAAATATGCCTTCCATCGCATAGCATAGAAATCAGCCAACAATCCCTGCCATTCCTTGTGGGCATAGTCGCGGAGTCCACCCGTGTCGGCACAATAACGATTTCCCCATGTCGTGACCTGTACCCGTGCGTTCCACTCATAAAGGTCCTTTTCTGCTGATGTCGTCCCACAATTGCGCGCATCCTCAAGTCGGCTGCCCAACCTAAACTCACGCCTCGAGCCAAGCAACTTGTCCTGAACGTCAAGCATTTCCAAGAACCGACTGGCATCAGCCTTGAAAGCCGACCGTGCGAAAGCCTTGTAATCAGCTATGGTGCGCTGGTACTGTATGCGAGCCTGGTCGGCCACCGCCTGTCGGACAATATCCACCAAATCATATTCGAAATTGTTGATTCCCTTATATTTGTTGGCAACGCCAACCATCAGGCTTGCCGCATATCTTGTATCTTCCGGGTCATAATAGTTTTTCATCTTCGACCAACTCGAAGCCTGGAAGTTGTTGAGCGAAGGTCGTCCGCAGAAAATGCTCTCATGAGGTCCCTGTTGATTGTTGCCCAGGGGACAGTTGTAGATGCTCTGAGCCAAGACCAGCCATGCTTTCTGAACATCCGGGTCATCTAAACCATAGCGCGCCTTGACATAGTTGGCCACCCACTGCTCCTTGGTAAACTTATCCTTTCGCCAAGGCAACTCACTCATCAACTCAAACATCACCGGATTGTTTTCCGAGCCTTCCATGGTGAAGCCGATACCCTTGATGTTTTTGGCCAATGGATTGGTTTTTGTCATATAGAAATTGTCGATGAGTTGATCCATGCGGCCATGGAGTCCTACATTCCCACCGAAATTCTCCAGCATGCAGAAAAGCCACTGGTGACCCTCATAGCCTTTCTCACGATGCCACACCGACGGAGCGCCCCACATGGGACGGCACTCACTGAACAGGTCGAGCACAATGATATCACCTTCATGGAGTGCCTCAAGCATCTGTGGACGGGGATTCTCCGTCCATCCCTGCACCACCCATGTGGCTTTGGGGTTAGCACCCCTCATCGCCTTGAGCAGTCCACGCGCCGCCTCAGCATAGTCGATGCGGCTGTCGTCATTGCTCTCATGGAACGGATCCATGGAATAATAATCAGCCTTGCCGAAGAGTCGGGTCAGTTCCTCATAATAAAGCCGTGCTATCTCTCCAAACCGCGGGTCGGTGGGCAGCAGGTTGGCAGGCCGTTGAAATCCGTTCCACAGCCCTGCGTCAGCCACGTCAAGACCGAGTTTTTCTTTGGCGTCATGGGGCACCATGCCGCAATAACCGGGGAGTACGGGCTTCATGCCCAACTGTTTCATTCGAGTGAGTATCTGCCGCTGCAACTTCTCCTGTCGCGCATACCAAGACAACGGGAGCGGTCCTCCCCAACCCTCCAAATTGTTCATCTCCCACCAGGCAAGAAAGGCGGGTCCGGCGATGAAGCGCCCCACCTCCTCCTCGGAATAGCCCAACCGTAGGAGCATATTGCGCCAGACGCATTCCTCACCGACGATAGCAAGAGGCATGTTCACACCATGCAGTGCCATCCAGTCTATTTCCTGCTGCCACCTGTCCCAGTCCCAAAAGGCCATGGAATAGGAGAACGTGCAGTAGTTGAAATCATAGCGCAGGGCAAGGTCTGTCTCATGGCGCTCACGCTGAGTCACAGCAGGTAGTTTTGCCGGCAACTTGGTTTTCATGCCGTTCCATGAGAGATGGATGCCTGCATGGTATTTCAGATACCAGTTGATGCCCGTGGCGATGTTGACCCATGTGTTGCCTCTGACCACCACTCGCGAACCACTTTGGTCAAGTTCAAAAAAGTCGCGGTCGGCCTTGACGAGTTGGGTCTTGAACTTGCGTGATGCCCCCGCATCGATGCGCTCAAGCAAGTCATCAGCAGGGTTGGCCGAGGCGGGGAGGATGGTCATCAGACCAATGAGGAGAGATAGGTATTTTTTCATTGTGTTTCTCTATATTACTTAATCTTTAATCTTTCATTTTTAATCTTTAATCTTTCATTTTTAATCTTTAATCTCCATCTGGAGCGTGGTCCCCTTTGTGATATCATCATGTGATATGGTGCTACCCTTGAGAGGCAGTCCGTTGAGGGTAACCTTCTTGACATAAGGATGGGCATTGTCTGCACCTGGAGCCTCGATGGTAAAAGGAGCGCCTTTGGTGGGGTTGATGGTTATCCGCCGGAAGAGCGGTGAACCCAGCATATATTGTTTGGTGGCCGGACAGACTGGGTAGAAACCCATAGCCGAGAACACATACCAGGCAGACATCTGCCCTGCATCATCGTTGCCCGACAGGCCGCCTGGCGTGTCGTTGTATTCCGTCTGTAAGATATGACGCACCCATTTCTGTGTCAGGTCAGGACGGTCTGCATAGTCAAACATATATGGTATCTGATGGCAAGGTTCGTTGCCATGCCAGTAGCGTCCCTCGGTGAACATGGAGTCCAACCTTGCCACAAAAGCATCGCGTCCTCCCATTACATCAATCAGTCCCTCTGGGTCGTGGGGCACATACCATGTGTAATGACAGGCAGCCCCCTCGGTGATGAAACTTTTGCGGCGGACAAAGTCAGTATTGTTCTCAAAACGTCCGTTTTGATGCCTTCCGTCGGCATAACCCGTACGGGGATTGACAACATTCCGCCAGTTGGCCGACCGTTTCATAAGCACCTTGGCATCAGCCGAATGCCCCAATGCCTCTGCCATCTTTGCCACAGCAAAGTCATCGAAGGCATATTCCAAAGTGCGGGAAGTCTGTTCATTGTTATGGAAAGCCTCAGCCACGGAATCCTCCATCGGGATATAACTCAACTGCAGATAGGATTTCAAAGCCCGCCTCCCCATTCCATTGCGGTAGTCGGCATCGGAAGAAGGCGACTCAAAGGCGTTGCGTCGCATCGCACGATAGGCCTTCTCCGCATCAAAGCCGCGTATTCCCTTGATGTAAGCGTCAGCCAATGTGGCGGCACAATGGTCACCTATCATCGCAGCCGTGTAAGAGTTCCAACAAGGGAAAATGGGCAGCCAACCGCCTTCGTCCGCCATATTGACCAAAGACTGCATCATGTCGGCCGATACATCTGGGACAATGATATTATAGAGGGGATGCAGCGCACGGTAGGTGTCCCACATAGAGAAATCAGTATAGACAGGCCGTTTGCCTCTCATCGTGCTGCCGTCGGCAAAGCGCGGATAGGCACCGTCTGCATCACTCAACAGACGGGGCAGGAACGAAGAGCGGTATAGCGCGCCATAAAACTGATTGACAGAAGCCTCATCATCTCCTTCCACATCGATAGTGTGTAAGCGTGCTGTCCATGCCTGTGCCGTCTCAGCCATCATCTCCTCAAAACTCTTCCCCTTCACCTCAGTAGTCATATTGCGCCCGCATCCCTCACGACCGGTAAACGATGATGCCATCCTCAGGATGATAGGTTGATGTGCCTTTCCCTTAAAGGTCAGCCATATGCCAGACTGCTCCTTTCCACTAATGGATGTTTTTCCCTCCTCATGGACATCCGAGGCAAAAGTACCGTAATTTACTGGTGTGTCTGAATATTCCATAAGGAGATGACCGCTGAATCCAGCACGCTCGCCCCATCCTTGATAGATGCGGTGCACGGGATTGTACCCATAAACAGAACAGGTGGCAGGGTCGATAGAAGCCCCACCCTCACCTTCGTCGCTGTTGGGCTGGAATATGACATGCACCTGTTGGTCACGGTCTGGAGTGATGTGCATGATGGCACCATGGGCCGATGCAGTCAGTTCAATGCGCAGGTGTTCGTCGGGCAAGCCTACGGCATAGTAATGCGGATGCGACACCTCGCCATCATGGCTGAAGTGGGTGGCACGCTTTTCAGGAGCGGTGCGCAACTTACCCCCGAGGGCTGCGATGGTGAATGAGCCATAATCCTGTGTGCATCCACCGACTATCCAATGAGAGTTGCGCAAACCCTGCCAAAGGGAGTCAGCATAATAATAGGGGGCTATACATTTCACCTCTGTGTCACGTGTCTGAGGTGTCCAAAAATTCTGTCCGTTGGGAACGAGGACGGCAGGCAGTGTCTGTCCGTGTTCCTCACTGCCCTTGCCAAAGAGTCCTGCCGAGAGGGTGTTGGCCTGAGCCGTACCCACCATCGTGTTGAGGGCGACAAGTTGATGCTCGTGTTGCAGTTGGTGTATGCGCTCCGCCATATATGCCTTGATGTCACTCCATCGGTAATAATGCTCCATAACAGCAGGAACAGGGAGGGTAAAATCCCTCTCATTATGGAGTAAGCGAACAACAACGTCCCCATTTTGTCCCCGGAAGAAAATCATCTGTAGGTTGGCCGCCATAGGCAATATTTCATCCATCTTGCCACTTTTGGCAGAAGAAGCCTGCATCAGGGTCAGCAGACGATAGAGGTTGGTGTCATGTCCGAAACGTAGGTCTGCCGATGGTTCGGACCTCTGAATGGCAGCATCCGCTCTTGTTTCGATGTCATGCCATAGAGAGAGCGCCGAACGGGCAGGTTCACCTCCCGTGCGCGGGTCGCTGCCATTGCAATATGCCATCCGCTTATTGTTGCACTCATAAATGTCGAGCATCTCATCGGGGGTAAACAACCAATAAAGGTCGGTTTTGAGTTTGGTAGAAGCCACATCCTGGATGTCGGAGGCTATGGTGTGGAGCTCTCCCATGAGTTTCTCGGGCTCACGCACCACAGATGGGTCTTTGAACAAAAGTTGCATCAATCGGTTGGGAGTGCCATGCATCTTGGCAAAAGGTCCTCTTTCTATCTCTTTTAGTTCAGGTGTGGTGTATGCGATGTAACTCATATCGGCCGAATCGGTGGCGCTGTCGATTTTCAGCAATGGGTGTCGGCCGTGTATTTTGGATAAGAAATGTCTCATGCTGGCAGCACAGCGAGGCACCACACTCGAACGGGCACGGATGTGCGAATTGTCAGCGAACACCTTTGGGAAATTCGACACCATACGGTCAGCAATTTCCTCATGCTGCCGCCCACCAAGTTGAGTGAGTTGTCCGCCATTGCCACGGGCATTGCGCCACACCTTGCCAAGTTGTTTTCGCAACCTCTTGCCCTCGGCGGTCAGGTTATTCTTGTCTGCAAACTGTTCTACGACCCACTCATAACGGCTGTCGGAAGGCAACCATCGCGAACCATGCCTACCATAGTGGGAAATATAAAAAGGCTGATAGCCCTCCGGCGGGGCGGGGTTGATCATCACATGATGGACGGGATAGGCATAGTAAACACCACCCGTCTGCTCAGGAGTCTTATCCTGGGCAAAGGCGACAGCCATCCACAAGAGAGCTGCGAATATGGAGACAATTCTGTTATTCATTCAGTATGATTTTCCAGTCGATACCTAAGGGATTCTTGCGCATGCTGAGCACCAGCGGAAGAGGATGTGTAAGCGAGATGGTCATCTCGGTGCGGTCGATGTCAGCCCTCACCGTTATGATGTCCTCTGAACGGGAGATTTCCCTCCAGGTGATGCCGTCGTAGATGAAATACCCCTCTTGCAAGAGCGTGGCCAATGCCTGACGTGAGATAAAGGCAAAAGTACCGTCAGCCACATAGGAAGCACCATCTTTCTGCGGACTCTCCCAACAGAAACCTTTGGCGTTTTCCACCACCTGGTGGGGTATCCTATAGGTTGCCTTGTTGCATCTCACAAGGAGCATGTCACCCATCCATTCCATGGTGAGCGGCCATGTGCGGAACTGTCGATTCAGCGTATAGGATATCTGGGATTTTACGATGGGGCTGACTGGTTGTGCAGGCATCATGGGGGTGATGGCGGTAAGTGGTACCGTCGTCGCAGCAGGACTTGTAGAAATAGGTTGCTGCTCTTTTCCATAGAACACCAACTGTCCGCCCATCATCAGTTGTTCATGAGTGATGCGGGCATCGCCAAGCCTTTTACCGTTGAGTGTAGCATAGGCGTATGTGTCACCCTTTCCTCTTAGCGACACCTCCAAAACCTTGCCATTGGGCAGGAGCATGGAGTATCCCTCTCTGAGGATGGGAAGAGTGAGCAGATAATGGTCATGCCCTGCATTGGGATAGAGTCCCATCATATGGAAAGCGAGCCACGACGACATGGCTCCGGAGTCATCATTGCCTGGGAGTCCATTGGGAGTGTCAGAATAATTTGTTTGAATGATTTCATGCACACGGTTTGTACTGAGGTCCGGACGGTCTATCCAATGGTAAAGGCAAGGGGTGAGAAAAGATGGTTCGTTGGCCACATTATAGTAATTTTTCTCAAAAAACAAATCAAGCCGTTTCCGGAAAGCCTCCTTTCCTCCACAAGCCTCAATCAGTCCCGGCACATCGTGTGGTATATTGAGCGAGTATTCCTCTGATGTCGCCTCATAGAAGAAAGTGGACCACCACGGAAGATACCATGGTGCCACCTTGGTAGTGGGGGTATAGGGAATACGGGGATGAAAAACCTTCGACTTGCCCCAGGGCACGCTGTCGAGCCAATTTCCTTTTTCGTCACGCGGCATGATGAAACCTCTCATACCGTCAAATTCATAGTCCTTGCGAAACAGGTTCTTCCAGTTGCCTGCTTTTTTATGGTATTCCGTGGCCACATCATCATAACCTAATGCCTCCGCCACCACTGCGATGCAATAGTCATCAAAGGCATACTCTATAGTGCGGTTACCAGCGCGGTCCACACCATAGGGGATATAGCCCAACGTGTTGTAGTAAGCCAGTCCTCCCCTACCCTCTTTTTCCTCATTGCCACCCGGTGGAACTGTAGCATCATGGAGCATGGCATCCAAAGCCAGTTCATAGTCGATGCCATCGAGATGCTTCACACAAGCGTCAGCGATGACCACCTCTGCATTCGAGCCACCCTGTGTGCGGCCGTTGCAGTCGCCACTGCGTGCATCGGGCATATAACCCTCTCGGCGGTAGATATTGAGCAGCGACCGAATGATGTCACGCTCTCTGTCGGGTGCGATGAGTGTGAGCAGAGGTGATGATGTACGGTAGGTATCCCAAATGGCGTAATAATCATCGTAATAGGGAGCATCCGTCCATTTGGGATTCTCGCCTGTGCGGTCTACCGGCATGAGCATGGTGTGATAAAGGGCGGTATAGAACATCCGCTTGTCCTTCACCGATGCTTTCCCCAAGTCGATACGTCCCAACAGTTGTTCCCAAGCCTTACAAAGCGAGGCGCGCTGCTCTTCAAACGATGTCCCGACAATATTGCGTCTGGCCTGCATGGTGCTCACAAAGGAAATGCCCACCTTGACATTGACACAGGTGTCAGTGAAAAGCAGATGTGCCTTGGTCAGACCTGTCGGACTCGGCGGACTTGTCGGACTCGGCGGACTTGTCGGAATTGTCAGGGCTGTAAAAGGCTTATCGGTTGCAAGCACAAAATAGACCGTATAGGCATCGCCGTTGTTCCATCCGCCTCGTATGCGTGAATATCCCTGCACCTCATGGTCGTTCAGCACTTCGAGTTCGGCACCTACGAACTGCTGCGCCTCACGCAGGTCAGGAACGGGATTCTTGCCCAGAAAATGGGAGACATCCACGAACAACCGACCCGGTTGGGGATAGTGGATGCGATAGAGCGCACAACGCTCCGCTGTGGTGATTTCCGTGCGGATTCCATTCTCAAAGGTAGTGGTGTAATAACCCAGGCTGACCTGCTCTGCAGTGCGCAATTGCTCCTGCTGTCCTTCTTCAGCCATGGGCTGGATGAGGATGTTGCCATATTTCTGGCCTCCACCAGTGCCGCTCACATGAGTCTGCGAGAACCCCGTCACCCGTGCGGGCATGGGTGCCCATCCCGCATTGGGAGACACCCCACAGTCAGGGCCGGGCTTCACCATGCCAAAAGGCATGGATGGTCCTGGGAAGGTGCGCCCCACCCCCTCGCTGCCGATACGCGGGTCGACATACTGCCACTGCTGGGCCCAAGCGCCCCACCAGAAGCAACGAAGAAAGAGAATCAA
>JAGCXX010000246.1 GCA_017961115.1 Prevotella sp.
AAGGCTTCCTGTTCCTGTCACAGGCCGTTATAAGATTGTTAGCCATTTTGGACAATATGATGTCGATGGACTGAAAAACGTGAAACTCGACAACAAGGGAATCAATATCCAATGTGAGCCAGGTGCCAGTGCAAGGACTATTTTTGAGGGGGAGGTAAGTGCTGTCGTCAGTGTGGCTGGACAACTGGTGGTCATGGTGCGGCATGGTGACTTTATCTCTGTCTATTGCAACCTCAAGTCCGTGCATGTCAGAAAAGGACAGAAAGTGACTACCCGGCAGGTGCTGGGTTCCATCGGACAGGACAATATCCTGCAGTTCCAACTCAGAAGGGAAAAGGCCAAACTCAACCCGGAGACCTGGCTTGGGCGGTAGCCTTTGCAATATCAAAAGGACATTTAGTTAAGATTCAAGCCGTCGAGAAGTTGTATGTATTTCTCGATGGCTTCCTTTATCTCGCTTAGGCAGATATACTCATTGGCAGAATGGGAACGCGACGACTGACCAGGTCCTAATTTGAGCGAGGGAAAGGGCATGAGTGCCTGGTCGCTCAGTGTGGGTGAACCAAAAGGAGTCATTCCCATCGACAGGCATCGCTGCACCAGAGGATGTCCTGTTGGGATGCCTGAGGAACGGAGCCTGAAAGAACGAACTTTTACCTCACTCCTCACATGGGAACGGATGATGCCGAACACTTCCTCATTGTCGTAAAGTTCGTTGGTGCGCACGTCAATGACAGCACTGCAGGTGTCGGGCACCACGTTGTGCTGGGTCCCGGCATTCAGCATGGTCACATTCATCAGCGTGGGACCCAAAAAGTCACTGATACGCTCGAAACGGTAGTCGCGGAGCCACAGCAGGTCGTCGAGCATTCCGTAGATGGCATTGACACCCTCACCCCGCGCGGCATGCCCCGACTTGCCATGCGACACCATGTCAATCACCATCAGTCCCTTCTCGGCAATAGCGGGCTGCATGCCTGTCGGTTCGCCCACAATGGCTACCGTGACAGGGGGAAGCAAGGGGAGGACGCGACTGAAACCATTGACTCCCGAGACTTCCTCCTCTGCTGATGCCAGATAGATGAGGTTGTAGGACTGTGAGGTGGCGCGGAGGTGGCAAAACACCATCAGCAGCGACATCAGTCCGCCACCGCAGTCGTTGCTTCCCAACCCATAGAGACGGTCGCCCTCCAATTGGGCTTCATAAGGTGGACGTGTCCAGGTGGACACCGGACGGACGGTGTCGATATGGGCATTCAGCAACAGGGTAGGGCGCAAGGCATCATAGCCTGGAGCCACGCACCATAGGTTGTTGCCCTCACGGTGGGGGGAAAGCCCCTCTTCCTGCATCCATGTCTCCAAAAAGTCGGCAGCCGAGGTCTCCTCACGGCTTATACTGGGGATGGCAATCAATTGACTGAGCAATTTTGAAGCTTTCTTGCAATAAGTGTCGGTCATGTCTGTACTTTCTGCTGATTGGTATCACTGGGCAAAATTACTAATATTATTTCACCCACCCAACTTATAAGCGCATTAACTAATTTTTTCCCATATTATTAGGTATTTTGGTTATTTATGTGTAATTTTGCACCCAATTTGAGAAATTTCACCAAGTATCACATTAAAAATTATATAGACAAAAGATGAAAATTTCATTCGAAAATCCCGACAAAATCAATGGATTGATGACTATTGTCGTGGAGGAAGAGGACTACAAGAAGTTGGTAGATGACAAACTGAAGGAGTATCGCCGCAAGGCGCAGATGCCTGGATTCAGACCTGGTAATGTGCCTATGAGCCTCATTAAGCGCCAATATGGTTCCGCCGTCAAAGTAGATGAGATCAACAAACTGCTCGGACAGGAATTGTACAAATATGTCAAGGAGAACAATATCGCCATGCTGGGTGAGCCGATGCCTTCGGAGAAACAGGTGCCTCAGGACCTTGAGAAAGAAGGGCCGTTTGAGTTCATCTTCGATATTGCCGTGGCTCCTGAGTTTTCGCTTACCATTGACGGCAATGACGAGGTGACTTACTATGATATCGAAGTGACTGATGAGATGATCGACCAGCAGGTGGAAATCTTCGCAAGCCGGAACGGACATTATGAGAATCCTGAGGAGTATGATGCAGAGAAACGTGACATGCTCAAAGGTGACATCCGCCAACTTGATGCAGAAGGCAACACGCTTGAGGGAGGAATCACTGTGGCCGATGCAGTGCTCATGCCACAGTATATCAAGGTCGATGAGCAGAAGGCTCTTTTCGAGGGTGCCAAATTGGGCGATATCATCACATTTAACCCCAAAAAGGCATATCCTGAGAGCGACACTGAGGTGGCTGCACTACTCAAGATGAAGAAGGAAGAGGTGGCTGACCTGACAGATGATTTCAGTTTCCAGATTACTGAGATACAAAGATATGTCAGCTCTGAGGTCAATCAGGAACTTTTCGACACCGTGTTCGGAGAGGGTACAGTAAACAGTGAGGAGGAATTCCGTTCGAAAATAGCTGATGGTCTGAAGGTGCAACTCACTGGCGAGGCCGATTTCCAGTTCTTTGCCGACCTGAGGGCTTATGCAGAGGCTAAGGTGGGTGATCTGACCTTCCCCGAGGAACTGCTCAAGCGGGTGATGAAAAACAACAACAAGGACAAGGATGACAGCTATGTTGAAGAGAATTTCGCCGGCAGCATCCGTGAACTGAAATGGCACCTCATCAAGGAGCAACTGGTAGCAGCACATGACATCAAGGTGGATGAGGAAGAAGTCAAACTCACCGCAAGGGAGATGGCAAGAGCCCAGTTCGCTCAGTATGGCATGAATGACGTGCCCGATGAGTATCTTGACAACTATGCTCAGGACTTGATTAAGAAAGAAGACTACGTCAACACCATCGTTGACCGCACCATCGACCGCAAACTCACGCAGGTAATGAAGAATGTGGTCAAACTTGGTTTGAAAAAGGTAACATTTGACGACTTCAGAAATATTGTGAAGGGATAAAAAAGGAATTTTTAGAAAAAATTATCCCTAACTTGATAAGGTTATCGACTTTTTTTCGTAACTTTGTTGCTACGAATTCAGGAAAAGGTCGATAACCTTTTGTTGTGACCATGATTTTCAATTAATAACCAACAAAGACATGAACGATTTCAGAAAGTATGCCACCAAGCATTTGGGCATCAATGGAATGGTGCTCGATGATGTAATCAGTGCTCAATACCAATACCTCAATCCCTATATTCTGGAGGAAAGACAATTGAACGTTACACAGATGGACGTGTTCTCCAGATTGATGATGGACCGCATTATCTTCCTGGGAACCCCAATTGACGACTATACCGCCAATACCCTCCAGGCACAGTTGCTGTATCTTGACTCAGTAGACAGCGGCAAGGACATCTCCGTATATATCAACTCTCCGGGCGGAAGCGTGTCGGCAGGACTGGGCATCTACGACACCATGCAGTTCATCTCATGTGATGTGGCTACCATCTGTACCGGTATGGCAGCATCCATGGCTGCCGTGCTCCTTGTGGCAGGAACGGAAGGCAAACGTGCCGCCCTCACTCACAGCAGGGTGATGATACATCAACCCCTTGGAGGCGTTCAGGGACAGGCTTCAGATATTGAGATTGAGGCCCGTGAGATACAGAAATACAAGAAAGAACTCTATACCATCATCGCCGACCACTCTCACACTCCCTTTGACAAAGTGTGGGCCGACTCCGACCGCAATTACTGGATGACAGCCGAGGAGGCCAAAGAGTATGGCATGATTGACGATGTGCTCAAGCGCAAGAAGTAGAAAATGAAAAAGACATGCAGCTTTTGTGGCAGCAGTGAAAAAGAAGTAAAACTGCTCATCTCAGGCATCAGCGGACAAATTTGCGAGAATTGCGCACGGCAGGCCTATGAGATTGTGCAGACATCAGGCGTTCTCCATGGCGCACGTGGAAAGACAGATGATTTTGACCTGAAAAAACTGCCCAAACCTCAGCAAATCAAAGACTACCTCGACCAATATGTCATAGGCCAGGATGAGGCTAAACGATACTTGGCTGTCTCTGTATACAACCATTACAAGCGACTCAACCAAAAAGAGAGTGGTGATGGAGTGGAAATAGAGAAAAGCAATATCATCATGGTGGGAAGCACCGGTACAGGAAAAACACTTCTCGCCAGAACCATTGCCAAGTTGCTCAATGTGCCTTTCACCATCGTAGATGCCACCGTGTTCACTGAGGCTGGCTATGTGGGAGAAGATGTGGAGAGCATCCTGTCGCGCCTGCTGCAGGTGGCTGACTACAACGTGGAGGCAGCACAAAGAGGCATCGTGTTTATCGATGAGATAGATAAAATTGCACGCAAGAGCGACAACCCCTCCATCACAAGAGATGTTAGTGGAGAGGGTGTGCAACAGGGACTGCTCAAACTGCTCGAGGGAACAATGGTCAATGTGCCTCCGCAGGGCGGCAGAAAACATCCCGACCAAAAATATATCCAGGTCGATACACGAAACATCCTGTTTATCTGCGGTGGTGCGTTCGACGGCATCGAGAGAAAAATAGCACAGCGAATGAATACCCATGTGGTGGGCTACAACTCTGTGCAGAATGTGAGGAATATTGACAAAGAGGAACTGATGAAATACGTCCTTCCACAGGATCTCAAGTCATTTGGTCTCATACCGGAAATCATCGGCAGACTACCCGTGCTCACCTATCTCAACCAGCTCTACAAACCCGCACTGAAGAAAATACTGGTGGAGCCAAAAAACTCAATCGTCAGACAATATGTCAAACTTTTTGAGATGGATGGCATTAAACTGACTTTCAGTGAGGAAGCTCTCGACTTCATCGTTGACAAAGCAGTGGAATACAAACTCGGTGCACGAGGACTGCGCTCCATCGTGGAAAGTGTGATGATGGATGCCATGTTTGAAATGCCATCAGGTAAGACCAAGTCTTTCGAGGTCACTCTCGATTATGCTAAACGACAACTCGACAAAGCACATATCCAAGGCCAGGAATAGGGTGAAACCCCGAAAGGGGACCCTTTCCTGACAGACTATGAATTTTTTACACATGCCTAAAGACGTTAACCTCACCCAACAGCTGAAACGCTTCTTCGGCTTTGACAAGTTCAAAGGCGATCAAGAGGCCATCATCCGCAATCTGCTTGCGGGCAAGGATACTTTTGTGCTTATGCCAACAGGCGGAGGAAAATCACTGTGTTATCAACTTCCATCACTCATCATGGAGGGCACAGCCATTGTCATATCACCACTCATCGCACTGATGAAAAACCAGGTTGATGTCATCAATGGAATGAGCGAGGATGAAGGGGTGGCGCATTATCTCAACTCCTCACTCAACAAGGCTGCCATCGACCAGGTGAAGGCAGACATCACTGCAGGAAAGACCAAACTTCTCTATGTGGCTCCTGAGTCACTCAACAAGGATGACAACGTAGAATTCCTGCAGACCGTGAAGATTTCCTTCTATGCTATCGATGAGGCACACTGCATCTCGGAATGGGGACACGATTTCAGGCCAGAATACAGGAATATCCGACCGACGATTCAGAGAATCGGCAATGCTCCGGTAATAGCACTGACTGCAACGGCAACCGACAAGGTGAGGACTGACATCAAGAAAAACCTGGGAATTATTGACGCAAAGGAATTCAACAGCTCTTTCAACAGACCCAATCTCTATTATGAGGTGCGTCCGAAAACCAATGAAATCAACAAGCAAATCATACGGTTCATCAAACAGAATCCAGGAAAGAGCGGCATCGTCTATTGCCTGTCGAGAAAAAAAGTTGAGGAACTTGCTGCCGACCTCTGTGCCAACGACATCAGGGCTGCGGCTTACCATGCCGGACTGGAGTCGGCCAAACGCTCGGAAACACAGGATGACTTCCTAATGGAGAAGATAGACGTCATCGTGGCTACCATCGCTTTCGGAATGGGCATCGACAAACCGGATGTCAGGTTCGTTATCCATTATGACATTCCAAAGAGCCTGGAAGGGTACTATCAGGAAACCGGACGGGCCGGTCGTGACGGAGGAGAGGGCAAATGCATCACTTTCTACTCCTACAAAGACTTGCAGAAACTGGAGAAATTCATGGAGGGCAAACCTGTGGCGGAGCAGGATATCGGAAGACAACTGCTGCAGGAAACGGCTGCCTATGCAGAATCGTCGATGTGTCGGAGGAAGATGCTGCTGCATTATTTCGGTGAGGAATACAACAAAGACAATTGCGGCAACTGTGACAACTGCCTGCATCCCAAGACCAAAATAGAGGCACAGGAAGAATTGCTCATCGTCCTCAAGGCGGTGGAGGCCGTGAAAGAGAATTTCAGAACCGAGTATATCATCGATTTCGTCAAGGGACGTGGCACCGATGACCTCGTCTCTCACAAGCACAACCTGTTGGAGGAGTTTGGCTCCGGGGAGGATGTGGACAGCAAACTGTGGAATCCTGTCATACGGCAGGCATTGCTGGCTGGATACCTTAAAAAGGATGTGGAAAACTACGGATTGCTGAAACTCACGGCTGCTGGCAGACGGTTCATCAAGAAACCTACATCATTCATGATTGTGGAGGACACGGAGTTCAAAGATGACTACGAAGAGGAAAGCACCGAGGGCGGTGGGGCACTCGACCCAGAACTCTACTCTATGCTGAAAGACCTTCGCAAGCGCGTGGCCAGAAAACTTAATATACCGCCTTATGTCATCTTTCAGGACATCTCGCTCGAGCAGATGGCTACCATGTACCCCATCACCCTGCAGGAATTGCAGAACATTCAGGGTGTGGGAGCAGGGAAGGCCAAACGCTACGGACAGGAGTTCTGTGACCTGATACGCCAACATTGCGAAGAGAATGAGATAGAGAGACCGGAGGATATGCGTGTGCGCACTGTGGCTAAAAAGTCGATGCTGAAAGTGAAAATCATACAAAGCATCGACAGAAAGATTGACCTGGAGGAAATTGCCAAGGCACAGGGGCTGGACTTCGACGAACTGCTCACAGAGATAGAGGCCATCGTCTATAGTGGCACCAAACTCAATATCGACTATTACATCGATGAGGTGATGGATGAAGACCATGTGGACGACATCTATGACTATTTCAGCGAAAGCGAGACCGATGACCTCGATGCTGCCATGGATGAACTCGGTGAGGACAGCACAGAGGAGGAAGTGAGACTGGTAAGGGTGAAATTCTTCTCTGAGATGGCCAACTGACCACACCACCAGTAGCAAGATAAACGACCCGCAGGTATAGGGGCATCCGGCTTGATGATGGCCGGATGCCCTTATGTCTTTGTAGGAATCAGTTGATGAAGACACGTTAAATCGTATTAATTCAGAAAGAAAAAACTGCAAAGTACCCCAAAAGTGGATTTTTATTGCTAATTTTGCACGCAATAAATTATAAAAATATGCCTTCATTTGTTGCAGAGAAAATCGTTATGGACGGTCTGACTTTCGATGACGTCCTTCTTATCCCAGCTTATTCCGAGGTTCTTCCACGGACCGTAGAGTTGAAAACCATGTTCTCACGCCATATCGGACTGAACATTCCGTTTGTCACAGCCGCTATGGATACCGTCACAGAATCGGCAATGGCTATCGCCATCGCACGAGAGGGCGGTATCGGCGTGATTCACAAAAACATGTCCATTGAAGACCAGGCCCGGCAGGTGGCCATCGTCAAGAGGGCGGAGAACGGTATGATATACGACCCTGTCACCATAAGAATTGGAAAAACGGTGCAGGACGCACTCAACATGATGGCAGAATACCATATCGGAGGTATACCCGTCGTCGACGAGGACAACCATCTTGTTGGTATCGTCACCAACCGCGACCTGAGATTTGAACTACATCACGACAAGCCTATCGTGGAAGTGATGACCAAGGACAACCTTGTCACTACCGACCAGCAGACCGATCTTGCCGCGGCAGCGCAAATCCTGCAAGAGAATAAAATCGAGAAGTTGCCCGTAGTGGACAAGAACAACCGACTCGTAGGACTCATCACCTACAAGGATATCACCAAGGCAAAGGACAAGCCAATGGCTTGCAAGGACGAGAAAGGCAGACTGCGCGTGGCCGCAGGAGTGGGCGTTACCGCCGACACTCTTGAGCGCATGCAGGCTCTCGTCAACGCAGGTGCAGACGCCATCGTCATCGACACCGCACACGGACACTCTAAGTCTGTGGTGGAGAAATTGGTGGAGGCGAAGGCTTCTTTCCCCGACGTGGATATCGTGGTGGGCAACGTGGCAACTGGTGAGGCTGCCATGATGTTGGTGGAGAATGGGGCTGATGCCATCAAGGTGGGCATAGGTCCGGGTTCCATCTGCACTACACGCGTGGTGGCAGGCGTAGGTGTGCCACAGTTGAGCGCAGTCTATGATGTATATTGCGCCCTGCAGGGAACGGGAGTACCTCTCATCGCCGACGGAGGATTGCGCTATTCTGGCGATGTGGTCAAGGCCATCGCCGCAGGTGGCAGTTCGGTCATGATTGGCTCGCTTGTCGCAGGAACAGAGGAAAGCCCTGGCGACACCATTATTTTCAATGGCAGAAAATTCAAAAGCTATCGTGGAATGGGTTCACTTGAGGCAATGGAAAATGGTTCGAAAGACCGCTATTTCCAGTCGGGTACCAAAGAGGCAAAGAAACTCGTGCCTGAGGGAATCGCCGGACGGGTACCTTACAAAGGGACGCTTCAGGAAGTCATCTATCAGTTAGTCGGAGGACTTCGCTCAGGAATGGGATATTGCGGAGCACAAAATATCGAACGCCTGCATGAGGCCAAGTTCACGCGTATCACCAATGCCGGCATCATGGAGAGCCATCCTCACGATATCACCATTACCAGTGAGGCTCCCAACTACTCAAGACCGGAGTAACACATTACATCTATTATTTATACAGCATTTTTATACAGCAATGAGACTGAAAACCCTTTTTGCAATGCTTGTCATCGGAACAGCGGCTTTTGCACAAAATGATCCGGTGATTATGACCGTCAACGGCACGCCTGTCACCAGGTCAGAGTTTGAGTATTCTTACAACAAGAACAACTCAGAAGGCGTGATTGACAAGAAAACAGTCGATGAGTATGTCGACTTGTTCATCAATTATAAACTAAAGGTGGCTGCAGCCCTCGACGCACACCTCGACACACTCGTTTCTTTCCAAAACGAATTCGCACAGTATCGAGACCAGCAGATAAGGCCTACCTTCATCACCGACCAGGACGTGGAGCGGGAAGCAAGGGATATTTATAGCCGCACACAGCATTTTGTCGACTCTTTGGGTGGACTTGTCAAACCGGCCCATATCCTCATCATGGTGGGACAGAAGGCCACCGAGGCAGACAGACGCAAGGCTGAACAGCGAGCCGACTCTGTTTACAATGCGATAAGACAAGGTGCCAATTTCGAAGACCTCGCCAGAAAGGTGTCCGACGACAAAGGCTCTGCCCAAAATGGCGGCGTGCTGGGATGGATACAACCACAGCAGACCGTCAAGGAGTTTGAGTCTGTAGCCTATTCGCTCAACAAAGGCGAAATCAGCAAACCGGTGCTTTCTCCTTATGGATACCATATCATAAGGCTCGACGACAAGTCGATGTTCTTCCCCTTTGACTCACTGAAGGCCGATATCTATACCTTCATCGACAGAAGAGGCATTCGTGAGAAAATCATCGATGACAAAATTGAGGAAATCCTGAAAGCCGACGGCAGCACGACAAAGGAAAAACTGATGGAGCAGAGGGCTATGGAACTCTCCGCCAAAGATTCCGACATGGCCAACCTGATTCGGGAGTATCATGACGGTTTGCTGCTTTATGAAATCAGCAACACAGAGGTGTGGGACAAAGCAGCCAAAGATGAGGTAGGACTGGCCAATTACTTCAAAAAGAACAAAAAACGATACACATGGGATTCTCCACGCTTCAAGGGAATGGCTTATCACGTGAAGGAGCAGGCAGATGTCAAGGCTGTGAAGAATAGCGTGAAAGGACTCGCATTCGACAAATGGGCAGAAAAACTCCGAACCACTTTCAATGCCGACTCCGTAAAGAGGATAAGGGTGGAGAAAGGTATCTTCAAGGTGGGCGACAACCCGCTTGTAGACCGTGACGTGTTTAAGAAAAAGGATGCCAAGGTCGTTACCAACAAAGACTATCCCATTGATGCCACTTATGGCAAGGTGATCAAGGCTCCCAAAGAGTATTCCGACGTTCGTGGACAGGTGGTGGCCGACTATCAGGACCAGTTGGAGAAAGAATGGATTGCTCGTCTCCGCGAACGCTACCCTGTGGTGGTCAACAAGGATGTTCTCGCTACAGTCAATAAACATTGAAGCAACATTAATCTGACCGATGCTTATGAACAAAAAGAGTCTCTATGCCTGGGCTTGCGCTACAATGGCTTTCATCCCGCTCACCATCAATGCTTTTCAGGTTTCTGGTGAGATGAAAACCACTATCTTGTCTCAGGACTCTGCCATAGTGGAAAAGGATTTCGTGCCCAACCCTGAAAGTGTCATCGACGAGGTGGTATGGGTGGTTGGCGATGAGCCTATCCTCAAGTCTGATATTGAGGCCATGAGACTAAGGGCTGAGTCGGAAGGCATGAAATGGGAAGGAAACCCTGACTGCCTGATACCTGAACAGTTGGCAGTGCAGAAACTCTTTCTTCATCAGGCTGCCATCGACAGTATTGAGGTGACAGAGTCGCAAATATCACAAGATATAGAGGAACAAATCAATTACTGGATTCAGTTGGCTGATGGTTCCCGTGAGAAATTGGAGGAATACCGCAAGCAGACCATTGCTCAGATGAGGCAGGAGATGCATGATGAGTTCAAAAACAGTGAACTTATCCAAAGAATGAAGCAAAAACTGGTTGAGGACATCTCCGTGTCGCCTTCTGAGGTGAGAAAGTATTTCCAGAACCTTCCCGAGGACAGCATCCCTCTCGTACCGACTACCGTTGAGGTGCAAATCATCACCATGCAGCCCAAAGTGGCTGTGGAGGAGGTCAACAGGGTGAAAGATGCATTGCGTGAATATACCGACCGTGTCAACAAGGGAGAGACCACTTTCGCCACCATGGCAAGGCTTTATTCTGAGGATGTCAACTCTGCAAGGCAGGGTGGGGAAATTGGCTTCACCCCCAAGGCGGTGCTGGATCCTGCCTTCGCCAACGTGGCATTCAACCTCACAGATCCCAACAAGGTGTCCAAAATCGTGGAGTCGGAATTTGGTTATCACATCATACAGCTGATAGAGAAGAGAGGAGAGCGCATCAACGTAAGGCATATCTTGCTCAAACCCAGAATCTCACGTGAGGCGATGGAACAGGCTTCGCTACGACTCGACTCCATTGCCTCCGACATCAGAGAGGGAAAATTCACTTTCGACGAGGCTGCTACATATATCTCTGACGACAAGGACACAAAGCGAAACCATGGCTTGATGGCCAACTCGCCTGACCAGAATACCAGAACCTCAAAATTCCGTATGCAGGACCTGCCCACTGAGGTGGCGCGCGCTGTAGAGGGACTTCAGGTGGGAGAGATGTCAGCTCCTTTCGAGATGGTCAACAGCAGAGGAAAGAATGTGTGTGCCATTATCAAACTCAAGAGTCGGGTGGAGAGCCACAGAGCCTCAATCACCGAAGACTTCCAAACGATGAAGGACGTGGTGCTCGCCAAACGGCGGGAGCAGAAACTCAATGACTGGGTGGCAGGAAAGCTAAAAAGCACCTATGTCAGGATGAATGATCAATATAAAGACTGCAAATTCCAATACCAAGGATGGGTAAAATGATGGTCTTTCCAATGCATACCCTACATGGCGGGCATAGAATCTACACCATTCTGATTCTATGCCTGCTTGGCCTTTGCGTGGCTCAGAATGCTGATGCGCAGAGGAGAAGGGGTGGCAGGGCGGACGACCAGAGAATTTACCTCGACCATGCGGATTCTCTCTATTATGATGAATATAGAAAACGTGACACTCAGATTGTCAGAGGACATGTGAAGTTCAGACATCAGGGTGCCGTCCTATATTGTGACAGTGCATATTTCAAACAGCAGGAGAACACTTTTCAGGCTTTCGGTCATGTAAGGATGCTCCAAGGCGACACCTTGGAAGTGAGATGCGACACGGCTTTCTATGACGGAAGGGCTGATGCTGACATGGTGCATGCTCAAAGCAATGTAGTCGTCATTCACAGGAAGACATCCGAATTGCATACCGACAACCTCATCCTTGACAGGAAGTTCGATGTCGTCTATTATGACCAAGGTGGCAATTACGCTGACAGGACCAAGGGAATGACGCTGAGCAGCGACTGGGGTAAGTACAACCTCACCACCAAGGAGGCGGAGTTTTTTTATGATGTGACACTCAAAACAAAAACACACATCATCTCAACCGACACCTTATTATATTATTCAGCAGACGAAAGGGCTCATGTGATTGGAGGGAGGACAACCTATCCTGCTGACGGGGGAAGACCTGTCTGGGGCAAGTCGCGCATTCACTCCATCAAAGATAGATATGATGTGGAGACCACCAACTGCTTCTTCTATATGAAGACTGACCGCACCGAACTCTTCGACAACTCCACGATAGAGAATGAGACAAGAACCATTTCGGGCGACAGTCTCTTCTACGACAGTTCAAGCAAAAAGAGCCATGGTTATGGCAGTGTCGTCTATGTGGACAGGAGAAACAAAAACCAACTGACCGCCAACATCGTGGAGTATGATGAGACGGTTGGAAAGGGATTGGCAACCAACAATCCCGTATACATCGATTATTCACAGCAGGATACGTTGTATCTGCATGCCGACACCATCAGGGTGGAGACCTTCTATATCGACACCGACAGTATGTACCGTAAAGTGCATTGCTACCATAAGGTTCGCATGTTCAGAAAGGATATACAGGCTGTATGCGATTCCATGGTGGTGTGCTCCCGAGACTCCAGCCTTACCATGTACATCGACCCCATTACGTGGAATGGACCACGGCAACTGCTGGGTGACAGCATCAAGATATGGATGAACGACTCCACTGTACGCGAGGCCAATGTCATGGCCAATGCGCTTTCTATAGAGCAAATGAATGATTATGAGCATCCGGGAAAGATTTACTACAATCAAGTCGCTTCACGCCTGATGAATGCCTATTTTGATGAGGGAAAAATCAGAATGAGCGAGGCGGTGGGCAATGTGCAGACAGTCTATTATCCTGTCGATGACTCCGACAGCACGCTGATAGGAATGATCAATCTTGAGACCGACACCATGAGAATGTTCCTCACTCCTGAACGAAAGTTGCAGAAGATATGGACCTCAAAGTCGGATGGCGTGCTTTATCCCATGACGCAGATTCCTGCCTCCAAAGACTTCCTGCCCAATTTCGGATGGTATGACTATATACGTCCTGTCGACAAGGACGATATCTATTACGTAGAGGAGAAACATAAGAAAAGAACTGTCTCGGTGAGACAATGACCCATTTGCACCATGACTGATATTATACAATTGCTGCCAGATTCGGTCGCCAATCAGATTGCTGCGGGCGAGGTCATCCAAAGGCCGGCCTCCGTGGTGAAGGAACTGATGGAGAATGCTCTCGATGCAGGTGCCGACGAGATACAGGTGATGGTGGTGGACGCCGGAAGAACGATGATTCAGGTCATTGACAATGGGTCGGGAATGTCTGCTACTGACGCACGACTGTCGTTCGAGAGGCATGCCACCTCAAAAATCAGGGAGGCAGGCGACCTCTTCGACTTGCATACCATTGGATTCAGAGGTGAGGCCTTGGCTTCTATCGCTGCCGTGGCACAGGTGACGCTCGTCACACGGTTGCATGAGGAGGAGCTGGGCACCCAACTGCGTATCGACGGGTCGAGGTTTGTTGAGCAGCAACCAGTGGCATGTCAGGCTGGAAGTCAGTTCAAGGTGGAGAACCTTTTCTTCAATGTGCCGGCAAGAAGAAAATTTCTCAAGTCGAATGCCACTGAACTCAACAATATCCTTACCGCATATGAACGTATCGTATTGGTCAACCCTCAGGTGTCGTTTGTCCTGCAAAGCAATGGCACTGAGTTGTCCAAACTGCCGGCTGCCGGACTGAGGCAGCGTATCATTGACGTGTTTGGGAAAAAACTCAACCAAGATCTTCTGCCCATCGACGTGAACACAACCCTTTGCCACATAAAAGGATTTGTGGGAAAGCCACAGTCAGCGAAAAAGAAAGGAGCGCATCAATATTTCTTCGTCAATTCAAGGTATATGAAGCATCCCTATTTCGCCAAGGCTGTCATGGCTCCTTTCGAGAGACTTGTCCCACAGGGCGAGCAGGTGCCTTTCTTCATCTTTTTTGATGTGCCTCCAGCAGATATAGATGTCAACATACATCCTACCAAGACGGAAATCAAGTTTGAAAACGAACAGGCAATATGGCAAATCCTCTCCGCATCGGTCAAGGATGCGGTGGGCAGATACAATGATATCCCTTCCATCGAGTTTGATACGGAGGGAAGACCCGACATCCCTGTGTTTGGACCGGGGGAGGATGTGCAGATTCCGAGGGTAAATGTCAATCCGCAGTACAATCCTTTCCGAAAAACGGAGACACAGCAAGGAAGACCACCCCACAATGAAGACTGGCAACAACTCTATGAGGTAGCAGCCCAAAGAGACAAACAGCAGACCACGCTCTTTGACGAACAGGATGACACCATCAATGTCATCGCAGAGAAGTCACCTACACATTATCAATATAAAGGGAGGCTGATTATGACGGCCGTGAAGTCGGGACTGATGATGATCGACCAGCATAGGGCTCATCTCAGGGTGCTGTTTGAGGAGTACCTGCAAAAGATGGACAGACACAAATGGCCCACTCAGAGTGTGCTGTTCCCAGAAATCGTCAGACTGACACCGGCAGAGACAGCAGTCATGAATCAGATGCTTGTCCAATTGGAGGAGGTGGGGTTTGCCATTTCCGACCTTGGCGGAGGCAGTTTCTCTATCAACGGAGTGCCTATCGGCATGGATGGGGTCGATCCCAAGAATTTGCTCAACGAACTCCTCGCCTCAGCGAAGGAAAAAACAGGGAGGCCCAAAAGCGAGATGGCAGAGTCGGTGGCTCTTGGCATGGCGAGAAGTTCGGCCATCCCCTATGGACAAGTGCTCTCAAATGAGGAAATGGAGAATCTCATCAACAGACTTTTTGCCTGTTCCAATGCAAAAATGACGCCCGACGGCAAATTAATTACATGTATTCTCAAACAAGACGAAATTGAGCGGTTGTTGGGGTGATTTTCAAAAAAATCGCTAAAAAATCATATAAAAAGGGCGTTTTTTCGCTGAAAAGTGAAAATTTCTTTAGAAAAAATAATAATATTTGGAAAAAAATATTATCTTTGCGGCGGATTTTATCGCGATTAGTAAAAAAGATTATATTATTTTTTGATTTTTTAAACATAAAAGGTTATGAAAAAACTATTAATGGTGTTGGCTATCGCCAGCGTTTCTTTTTCAGCCATGGCACAGGATGATCCCACACTGAAATACAGCGTGGCTACAAATTCATTCTGGAGCAATTGGTTTATTCAGGTTGGTGCCCAGTGGAATGCTTGGTATTCTGCTGATGAGCACGGTGCCGGACTCGATCGCAGCCCGCTGAAGGATTTCCGCTCCAACCCCGGTGCAGCAATTGCTATCGGTAAGTGGTTTACTCCGGGACTCGGACTCCGCACCAAACTGATGGGTATTTGGGGCAAGTCTGTCCGTCCAGTGAATGGCAACGGTGAGGGCTACTCCAACAAGTACTGGACTCTCAATGAGAATATCCTCTTCAACCTGAGCAACATGCTCTGCGGCTACAACCCCGACCGCGTTTGGAATTTCATTCCCTTCGTTGGTGGAGGTATCGGACGTTCGATGACTCACGACCGCTACGGCATGGACCTCAATGTTGGTTTGCTTAATGAGTTCCGCCTCAGCCGCAAGGTGTTCCTCAACCTCGAAATTGGATGGAACCGCTTCGAGAACGATATCGACGGAACAGAGGCTAACCTCGACCCCAACAACCGTGGATGGGATACCCACGACAACCTGCTCTATGCAGAACTGGGTCTGACCTTCAACCTGGGCAAGGGTACATGGGACAAAGTGCCTGATCTCGCAGCTATCAAGGCTCTCCATCAGTCACAGATCGACGCTCTCAACGCTCAGCTGGCTGACGCCAATGCAGAGATTGACCGTCTGAACAACCTGATCCGCAACCACAAGTGCCCCGAGGCCGTGAGAGAGGTTATCGCTGCTCCGGCTACCGTTTACTTCTATTGCAACAAGATCGACAATGGTCCTTCATACGAGCGTGACATGGTTGATGTACGCACATTGGCCAAGCTGGCTGCTCAGAAGAATGTTGACCTGCTCATCACAGGTTATGCTGACAGCGCTACAGGTAATCCCGAGCACAACCAGTGGCTCTCCGACGAGCGCGCAAAGACTGTTGCTGACGAGGTTGTCGGCCAGGGCGTGAGCCGCAGCAAGATTACAACTGTTGGTAAGGGTGGTGTTGACATCCTCTCACCGTTCGACCTCAACCGTCGTGCAGTTGTCGAGCTGAAGTAAGACAGATTCATAAAACAAAAAATGATAAAAGGTGCATCTTTCGGGATGCACCTTTTATCGTATCAAAATGTTAAGAGTGAGAAGTAAGAGTAAGGATTCAAAACTCAAACTTCAAATCTCTACACTCTGAATCCAATGATTCTCCTCACTTCTTCAACCGTGGTCCTTGCACTCTCACGGGCACGCTCAGCTCCTTCACGGGCAATGCGGTCGAGCAACTCCTTGTTGGCACTGTATTCCATGATGCGCTCTCGGATGGGAGCTATCGTCTTCACCAGGTCGGAGGCTATCTGCTTCTTCAGGTCGCCGTAGCGCAAAGTGCAGTCACGCCATTTCTCGTCAAAATAGTCGTAAGCTTCCTGATTGGAGCACAACAGAAGGAATGTGAACAGGTTTTCGATGATTTCGGGACGCTCGCTGTTGGGAGACTGAGGACCTAAGTCGGTCACGGCTTTCATAACCTTTTTGGTGATAACTTTGTCCTCGTCGCGGAGATAGATGCAGTTGCCTTCACTCTTACCCATCTTGCCACTTCCATCAAGTCCGGGAACTTTCACAGCCTTATCAGCAAAATAAAAATTCTGTGGCTCGGGGAAGAAATCCACACCATAGATGTTGTTGAAACGACGGGCGCATTTACGGGCCATCTCCATGTTCTGCTCTTGGTCTTTCCCTACAGGTACCTTGTGGGCGCGATGCTGAAGGATGTCGGCTGCCATTAAGGTAGGGTAGGTGAGCAAACCGGCATTGACATTGTTGGGCTGCTTGCGGGCTTTCTCCTTAAAGGTGGTCACTCGCTCCAGTTCACCAAGATAAATGTTCATGTTCAGATAGAGGTATAGCTCCAACGTCTCCTTCACATCACTTTGAACATAGATGGGGGCTTTCTGAGGATCCAGTCCGCATGCCAGATACTCTGCCAAAATCGTACGGGTGCTCTCTTGTATGTCTTCAGGTTTGGGATGTGTGGTCAGACTGTGCCAGTCGGCGATGAAAAACATGCAGTCATACTCGTCCTGCATTTTCACAAAACTCTTCACCGCACCGTAGTAATTGCCCAGATGCAGATTGCCGGTTGGCCTGATGCCACTAACTACTTTTTCCATTTCTTGTTCATTTTAAATGAAATATTAGACTTTAAAGATGCAAAATTACCACAAATATGCGTGAAAAAGAAAAAAATCAAGAAAAATTTGGTGGTTTCAAGGATAATTCTTACCTTTGCATCGCTTTTTGAAAAGGGGCGTTTAGCTCAGCTGGTTTAGAGCATCTGCCTTACAAGCAGAGGGTCGGCGGTTCGAATCCGTCAACGCCCACTTGGGGTGATTCCCTGTGGTCCCAATGGGATTGCAGGGATTTTTGCCTAAATAGTGATTTTTTTTCAGGAGACATGATATATATCACATATTTAATTTGTATCTTTGCATCGTAATAAGGCCACAACTATATATTGTAGATGATTCAGCTTGAGACATTGACCGCCATATCGCCCATAGACGGTCGTTATAGAGGAAAAACAGAACTCCTGGCAGGATATTTTTCTGAGTATGCCCTTATCCGTTACAGAATTCGTGTGGAGATAGAGTATTTCATTGCTCTATGTCAGTTGCCTTTGCCTCAACTCAAGGACTTTGACAAGGAATTGTTCCCAAAATTAAGGGAAATCTATCAGAATCTCTCTACAGAGGATGCTCAAAGGGTGAAGGACATAGAGAAAATCACCAACCATGATGTCAAGGCGGTGGAATACTTCATCAAGGAGCAGTTGGATAGGATTGGTGGTTTCGACCAATACAAGGAGTTTGTGCATTTCGGTCTGACTTCTCAGGATATCAACAACACATCTGTACCTCTTTCCATCAAAGAGGCCTTGGCGGATGTCCTCTTCCCGTTGTTGGAAGAACTCATTGGGCAATTGTCGGCTTATGCCGAGGAATGGAAGGATGTATCCATGCTTGCCAAAACACATGGACAGCCTGCCTCACCCACCCGGTTGGGAAAGGAGGTTATGGTATTTGTCTATAGGCTGCAGGAACAGTTCAGACAGTTGCGCGCATGTCGTTTGACAGCCAAGTTTGGAGGTGCCACCGGCAATTTCAACGCACATCATGTAGCATACCCTAATATCGATTGGCGAGATTTCGGAAATCACTTTGTGTCTGAGTCACTCGGTCTGGATAGGGAGCAGTATACAACACAAATTAGCAATTACGACAGCATGGGTGCGGTGTTCGATGCGCTCAGAAGAATCAACACCATTCTCATTGACCTCGACCGCGACTTCTGGATGTATATATCCATGGAGTATTTCAAACAGAAAATCAAAAAAGGAGAGGTTGGCTCAAGTGCCATGCCCCACAAGGTCAATCCGATAGATTTTGAAAACAGTGAGGGAAATCTTGGTATCTCCAACGCTCTGTTGCAGTTCCTGGCAGCAAAATTGCCTGTAAGCAGGCTTCAGCGCGACCTGACCGACTCCACTGTGCTTAGAAATGTGGGGGTGCCAGTCGCACACACCGTGATTGCTGTGGAAAGCACATTGAAAGGATTGCGCAAACTCATTCTCAATGAGCAGAAACTGCATGATGACCTTGAGGCCAACTGGGCCGTGGTGGCAGAGGCCATACAGACCATCCTGCGCCGTGAAGCCTATCCCAACCCCTATGAGGCATTGAAGCAACTGACGAGGACAAATCAGAAAATAACAGAGCAAACCATAAAGGATTTTGTTGCCACTCTGGATGTTGACCAGGAAATCAAGAAACAATTGTTGGCTATAACGCCACATAATTATACTGGAATTTAAAAAAACATTTTTTACTAACCCAGCCGTGAGGCTATTAATTGATTAAAACACTATGGATTTGGAAAACGAGAACAAACAGGAAGAATTGTCCAAGGAGCAGAATGCTGGTGGCCGAGAAGGTTATCAGACATCAGGACAGCAAGACAACTATTCAAGGGACTATCGCAGTGGAGGACGCACACAGCGGCCGAGAATTCACACACAACGCGCTTATTCTACAGATCGTAATCATGAGGACGAGGGTGGATTCCGCCCAGAAGGATTTGGTGCCGGACTTCAATCCAATGGAGGTCAGCGTCCCTATCGTCCACGTTACAATAATAATGGTGACCGTCAGCAAGGCGGCTACCAACCTCGTCAGGGTGGTTATCAACCCCGTCAGCAAGGTGGCTACCAACCTCGTCAGGGTGGTTATCAACCCCGTCAGCAAGGCGGTTATCAGCGTCAGGGTGGCTACCAGCCCCGCCAGCAGGAAGGTGGTTACCAGTCACGCCAGCAGGAAGGTGGCTATCAGCCTCGTCAGGGCTATCAGCAGCGCGGCGGTTATCAACAGCATGGTGGAGAACAACAGGGTGGCTATCAGCAGCGTGGCGGCTACCAACGTCAGGGTGGTTACCAACAACGTGGTGGCTATCAGCAGCGTGGTGGCTATCAGCAGCGCGGTGGCTATCAGCAGCGCGGCGGTTACCAGCAGGGCGGTTATCGCCAGCACTCTCAGGGTTATGACCCTTCTGCCAAGTACAGCATGAAAAAGAGGATTGAGTACAAGGAGGAGCATGTCGATCCCAATGAGCCCATCCGTCTCAACAAATTCCTTGCCAATGCAGGTATCTGCAGCAGACGTGAGGCTGATGCATTTATCCAGGCAGGAGTGGTGACGGTCAATGGAAATGTGGTCACCGAACTGGGCACCAAGGTGGCACGCACTGATGAGGTGATGTTCCACGACCAACCGGTCAAATTGGAGAAAAAAGTGTACGTCCTGCTCAACAAACCCAAGGACTATGTCACAACAAGCGATGATCCCCAGCAGCGCAAAACTGTCATGGACCTCGTGCAGAATGCATGCCCCGAGCGCATCTATCCCGTTGGAAGGCTCGACCGCAACACTACAGGTGTGCTGCTGCTAACCAATGATGGCGACCTGGCCAGCAAACTGACCCACCCGAAATTCTTGAAAAAGAAGGTGTATCATGTGTTCCTTGACAAGAATGTCACCGCTCACGACATGCAGCAGATACGAGAGGGCATCACCCTTGACGACGGAGAAATTCATGCCGATGCCATTGAGTATGCTAGCGATACCGACAAGAGTCAGGTGGGCATAGAGATACACAGCGGAAAAAACCGTATCGTCAGACGCATCTTCGAGAGTCTCGGGTATAGGGTTGTGAAACTCGACCGCGTGCAGTTTGCAGGACTCACCAAGAAGAATGTACGTCGAGGTGACTGGAGGTTCCTCACAGAGAAAGAGGTGGAGATGCTTCGCATGGGAGCTTTTGAGTAATATTCCGCCAACATGGTTTTATAAAACATCGAATAGTCAGAAACAACGTTTGTATGGAAAAAATACGTAGGACCAAGGTTGTCGACGTGCTACGTCGCACAGACTATGGTTCGAAAGTCAATGTGAAAGGATGGGTGCGTACCCATCGTAGCAGCAAGGCGGTCGACTTCATCGCCGTTAATGATGGGTCCACCATCAAGAATGTACAGGTGGTAGCAGACCCCGCCAAAATAGACTCCACCATTCTCAAACAAGTCACGACCGGTGCTTGCATCTGCGTCGAGGGTATTTTGGTTGAGAGTGTGGGCTCAGGACAGGCCGTGGAGATACAGTGCGAGGAGATAGAGGTCTATGGACTCTGCGGACCAGACTATCCAATGCAGAAAAAGGGACAGAGCTTCGAGGTGATGCGCAAAAACGCTCATCTTAGGCTTCGCACCAATACTTTTGGCGCTGTCATGCGCATCAGGCACAACATGGCTATTGCCATACACGACTATTTCCACAGACACGGATTCTTCTATTTCCACTCACCCATCATCACTGGCAGCGACTGTGAGGGAGCGGGGCAGATGTTCCAGGTGACGACAAAAAACTTGTATGATCTGCGGAAGGATGAGAATGGAAGCATCATCTATGATGATGACTTCTTTGGAAAACAAACCTCACTGACGGTGAGCGGACAATTGGAGGGAGAACTTGGGGCTACCGCTCTTGGAGCCATCTATACTTTCGGACCTACGTTTAGGGCAGAGAACTCAAATACTCCAAGGCATCTTGCCGAGTTTTGGATGATTGAACCTGAGGTGGCTTTCATCGACCTCAATGATTTGATGGACCTGGAAGAGGACTTCATCAAGCATTGTGTACAGTGGGCTCTCGACCATTGCGGAGACGACTTGGAATTCCTCAACAAAATGATTGACAAAACGCTTATCAAACGATTGGAATCGGTGGTGGATGGGGATTTTGTCAGACTCCCTTATACAGAGGGCATCCGAATCCTCGAGCAGGCAGTGGCCGATGGTAGACAGTTTGAATTCCCTGTCAGTTGGGGAATGGATTTAGCCTCAGAACACGAGCGCTTCCTCGTTGAAGAGCATTTCAAGAAACCGGTTATCATGACCGACTATCCCAAGGACATCAAAGCCTTCTATATGAAAATCAATGAGGATGGTAAGACCGTGCAGGGCACGGATGTGCTCTTCCCGCAAATCGGAGAAATCATAGGAGGAAGTGTGCGTGAAGAGAATTATGACAAACTGATGTCGGAAATCAACCGACGCGGTATCCCCATGAAGGATATGTGGTGGTATCTCGACACACGCAAATATGGAACATGTCCGCATGGCGGATTTGGACTGGGATTTGAGAGGCTTATCCTCTTCGTTACGGGTATGCAGAACATTCGTGACGTCATACCCTTCCCAAGAACACCTAAGACAGCAGAATTCTGATTCTTTCATGTCATACCGCCAGTGTACGCACTGGCGGTTTTTCTTGGATTTCATTTGCCTTCTTTAACTCAATATAAAAGGCTGTAATTGTTCCTTTTGCACTCTTTTTTTGCATTTTTCACATAGATTTTGCATTAAAATCGTTAAATAACGTTAATCTTTTGGCGGATAATTGTCTATATTACACAATTATACCTATTTTTGTATAATTCAATACTTAAGAGACTCATTCAAAACCTGTCGAAGTTGATGAAACTTCAGTAAAAAATCACTCAATTAAAAACGTCATTTTGATGAAGAGGTCATTTCTTTTAACAATTATCTTCTTGTGTGCTGTATCGGCTTTCGCTGGACCAGTAACAAAGGAGCAGGCAACAGAGAAAGCTTCAGCTTTCTTCAAAGCAAAAGGGACGGGAAACATAAACACCATCTCGTTGGCATATCAGGGCAAACCTGTGTCGACGGGAATGGCTGCACCTGTCAAGGATGCCTATTACTATGTCTTCAACAATGATAATGGTGGATTTGTCATTGTTGGTGGTGATGATTATGCCGACGAGGTTCTGGGCTATTCCGAAACAGGGACTTTCGAAACCGACAATATTCCTGAGAATTTACGCAGTTTGCTCGACTGCTATGCCGCTGAGATAGAATGGGCGCGCGTCAACAAGGCATCTCTGCCTGAGATGTCAAAGGTGAAGGCTGCTGCTGCTTCTAAGACAAGGCATGCTGTAGCTCCCTTGGTTACTGCATCATGGGGACAGAAAGATCCTTACAATATGCAGTGTGTCACCACTTCTGGTTATCGTGCGGTTGCAGGTTGTACGGCTCTTGCCATGGCACAAATCATGTATTATCATAGATGGCCAACAGCAAAAACAACAGCCATACCGTCATACACTGCGAATAGTAAAACAGTCAAAGCACTGGATCCTACTGTTTTCAACTGGTCGATAATAAAAGATACCTACAGCCGATATGATACCTCCGATACGGAATCCCGCAAAGAGGTGGGCAAATTAGTTGACTATTGTGGACGTGCGCTGATGACCAACTATGGCACAAGTATTTCAATAGCTAATATTCAGAAAATTACATCGGCATTGTCCAATTATTTTGGGTATGAGAATTATGCCAAAATCAAGGAAAGGAAATACTTTACCAATGAGGAATGGAATGACATGCTGCTCAACGAGTTGGAGAACGGCAGACCCCTTGTATATGCTTCTGATAAATATGGTTCCGGTTCTTCGCATGCATTTGTCATCGACGGATTCGATGGCAATGACATGTACCATGTCAATTGGGGTTGGGAACTAAAGGCAGACGGCTATTTCAAACTTTCTGCCCTTAACCTTATTTGGGCTTCTTCTCAATCCACTAATTATCCTGGTTCCTACACTCTATCACAGATGGCTGTTATAGGCATCAGCCCCAAAAAGCTGGACAACAACAACTGTGGCATGTATGTTATGGACATGAATCTTACGGATAAGACTTCTTATAGATTGGATAATGTTACTTGCGCCCTTTCAACTAATTCTAAGTATGGATTCTATGGAGCAAGCTTAAAATACCAATATCGCAAATTTGGACCAAAATCCAGTTATGATGTTGGTTTGGGATTGTTTAAGAACGGGGTATTGGTAGATTCCATTTTCATCAAGAATTGGGCATATCCGAATGAGTATTATGGATTCACTACGGTCTCTCTTGCTTATTTGGGTGATCAAATTGGTGATGGCAATTATACCATCAAAGGTATTGACAGGGAAGATGCCAATCATCCATGGTATGCCAGTGATCAGTCTGATGTGATGTATATCAGTGTGGTTGTGAAAAATGGTGTGGCTACAATGAAGACAATTCCTGCCTCTGGTAGTGCCAACCTCAAAGTCACCAAGGTGGAACAGGTATTTGACGTGAGTGATAACAATTATGGAGTGGCTGGAGCCGGATCCAATTATAGACATTTAGTGGCCACCATTAAGAACACTGGAAACAAGGTGTGCAACACTCCCATCTCTCTTAAAATATCCAATAAACAAAAAACGGAAGAAACTCCATACATCGACCCCGGTGAGACCATTAAAGCAGATTTCTATTTTACAGCTGCCGCAGGAGATTATGACTTAAAGTTGCTGAATGACAATGTGATTATCTACGAAGACACAGCTTTCCCCATCAAGAATAACGATGTGCTGCCCGAACTGGAGGTGGTTTCTGCAGATGTCATGAACTTGAAGGATGGTATAGTCTATGGTAGTGATGTGGAATGCAGGTTGGTACTGAAGAATCCCACTAAGTATGCTTACGACCATTATCTGAACATTGACATGAAGGTTGACGAAGTGTCCACCAAGTATTTCTACTACAACAAGCAGCATGTCGCAGTTGCTCCAGGTGAAACGGTCACTGTACCCATCACGTTGAAGATGGCATTGGGCGACAGGTTCATGGTGACTATTAATGATCACAATAAAGTGTATTTGACAACTGGGTACATGGAGGTAAAACCTGGTGTGATATTATGGGATGGAAGTGGCAATCGTACCGTGATGGTTCCTGCAAGCACCATCACTGTGCCAGCATCGGCCGCAGCTGTCAGCTTCGAGGAAATAGACAACATCAGCAAAGTAACCATTAAGCCCAACAACAACCCCAATGCGCTTTACTTCTTCAAAGGAAACCAAACGGTTCCTACTTCTCTGAGTAAAAAGAATGTGGTGAAGGAAGCTGTTTCAAGCAGCATTACATGGGTAGGTGGATATGACTACTACGTGCCTAAGGCGTTTACAACAACCAAAATTTCCTATTCATTCACTCCGGTGCAGGCCTACAATGGCAATGGCGGATGGCAGACAATAATGTTGCCTTATACCGTGTCTTCTGTCACATCAGGTGGAGTGAAGAAAGTTTGGAGCAAGAAGTCCGACAGCGATGGGCAATTCCTGCTCAAGGAGTTCTCTGGCGACACGTCTTCAGGGGTATCTTTCGCCAATGTTGACAGTTGGACGCCCTGTACACCTTATATACTCGCCGTGCCTGCTAACATGGTCAACAAGAAGTTGGTGTTCAGTGCAGCCAATGCATGGGTGTCCTCAACGGCGATGCCTTTCACCGAGGGAGACAACTTCAAGTTTATCGCTTCTACAGAGGAAAAGACTGTGCCCAACTCATACGTGCTTGACACAACAGGAGCCGGATTCGTGAAGTTGGCCTCAGGCAAGGTCAAGGCAGGCAGTGCTTATTTCCTGGCGCTCAACAAGACGGCTGCCGCAACAAAGTCACTCTCCATCGGAGGCAGCACCATCGTCATTCAAGGTGACGCCAATGGAGACAATGAGGTGACGGTTTCTGATGCCATCACGGTGGTACAAGCCATCCAAAGTGGTGAACTGGATCAGGTTGGCATGGTGGATATGAACAATGACGGACGGATTACCGTGACTGATGTGATGTGCATCATCAATGTAGTGGTCAATCAGCTTCAGAATAATCAAGAGTAATTGAATTTAGTACAACCGATAACAACGAAAATCCCCCCGCATTGGAGCGGGGGGATTTTCGTTGTCGGCTATTGTTGTTTCTTTCTGTTTAGCGGATAACCACCTTCTTCCCATTGACGATATAGATGCCGGCGGGCAGTTCGACGATTTCTGATGCTTTGTCGCGCAGTTTCTGTCCGTCGAGTCTATAGATGCCTTGCCGTGTCTTTGTCTCAAGGGTGATGATGGGGACGCTGATGCCGTCTACCTCATTGGGGGTGAGGGAACCGAAATAGTGCAGGCGGAAATTGTCGAAGATGCACCAGTAATAACTGGGCATGCTGGCGCAGCGAAGTCCCATTTTGATGTTTCCGCCGTCGACACCCACTTGTGTGGTGATGCTGTTTTCATAGAATCCTTTGCCGAAATAAATGCTGGCTGCCTGCATGTTGTTGGGGAAGTATTTGCCACCTACATATGACTCATTACCGCCAAGTTTGGTTGTTTGTGCATCGGTGGTGATATGTACCATGCGGGCACTCTTGTCACCGGCATAGACCAATGCGGTGGTTGTTTTGCTAGTGCACTCCTCTGCTTTTCCAGGGCGTTGGAAAGCTTGCACGCGCATCTGGTAAGTACCCGCAGGAAGATTCTTCACAGTTTGGTTGAAGTCGAAGGTCTTCTCGTAATACTCGGCGCATGAGTAGTTGATGGTGGGAGAGTCCGACCATCCGTCGGTCGACCGCATGTCAGGATTGGTAATCAGGTAGGTGAGGTCAAAAGGCCGGCTCATGTCCGTTGGAGTGGCATTGGCGAGGAAGTCGAAGGCAGCTTTGTCGAGTTCGTCGAGCAATGTCTGCAGGTCAGTAGTACTGCTGGCGCTGGTCAGTTGTTGCCCGATACTGTTCAGGGCATTGTCGAATGCCGTGTCGGTGCCTGCCTCATCCTCTGAGTGGGGTACGTCGGCGAGTGCTTTCACCTGTTCCAGTTTTTGGACTACTTGACCTTTCATTTCTGCCAACATATTGTCGGAGAGTGTAGCCAACTCCTCTGTGTTGAGGATGAGCCAGCGTTGGGAGGTGGCTGCATTGGATATGCTGAAAACGGCGGCTGAGACGGAACCGTTGGTGCCAGCCTGGAGGCACGATGGCGTCCAGTTGCCAGTGGGGTGGATGAGCCAGTAGCCACGGTGACTTGTACCACCCACATCAACACGGCCAGGCATGAGGTGGAAATCCTCATTGGAGGTGAGAGCGGTGCGCGGTGCGGTGCGTATGGTGGAAGCGAGAGTGGTCATGTATTGGCCTGTGGCGGCATTGCGCAACTGATAGTATTGGTTGTTGGGTGTGAAGGTGATGTACCATGCACAACTGTCGTTGGCGGCAGCTTCCTCGGCAGTCATCGTCCTCCATTTCAGCGTGCCGTTGGCTTGAGGGATGAGCAGCGAGGTGTAGAGGCCGTGCTCAGTATCCTCATTTTTGATGTAGTATTTGATATCGTCCTCTTGGTCAAAGGAATAGTATGGTTCTGCAAACAGGCTGTTGGTGTGCTGCAGACCGTCCTCACCCAAGGCTTGA
>JAGCXX010000247.1 GCA_017961115.1 Prevotella sp.
GAGAACACCGAGACCCGCGACCAACCCAAGAACAAAGAGAACGCCATGCGACTCCTCCGCTCTCAACTCTACGAGCGCGAACTGCGCCACCGCATGGAAGAACAGGCCAAAATCAAAGCCAGCCAAAAGAAAATCGAATGGGGGTCACAAATCCGCAGCTACGTCATGGACGACCGCCGCGTAAAAGACCACCGCACCAACTACCAGACTGGTGACGTCACAGGCGTCATGGACGGCAAAATCGACAACTTCATCAAAGCCTACCTGATGCAATTCGGTGCCGACATCTAAACCCCTGTCACCTCCTATCCCTCTAACTCTTCTCAATCCTATAACCCAACGACAGGATAAGTTTCAGTGTCTCTATCGCTGTATTCCTGTCATACTCTTTCTCCGATTCCTGCAACTCCTCGTATGGCACTAAGCAGGGATGCTCTTTCTTTGCATCATCCCGCACTGGCCCCCACGTCCAGCCATCGGCAATACGACCCGCTGACCAGACATCATGCACATTCCGTGCCATCTCCTCTGTCAATCCCATCAACTCATCCGACAACAGCACATCCTTCGTGTCTGCCGGTCTCGGTATATATGTCTTGTCTTTCATGATTTTTTCATCTCTTTAAATCACATCTGCCAAATTCCGCACGATTGCCTTGTCATACTCCTTCGAATCTTCCGGCAATTCATCATAGGGGGCAATATCCTTATGCTTGAACTCCTGTGTCTTCAAGTCATTATTCTCTTTCTTCACTTCCGGTTTTTTTTCTTCTAAGCCTTTATTAATCTCCTTACGCTTATCTATTGGCAATGCCCTGTACCCAACAAGCAGCTTCTCCATATTCCATCGTGCATGCTCCATCTTTGCCAACACCTCTACATCGGCTTCTTTAACCGGCTCTCCCTCATTTATCCCCACGCAGCGGAACTTCCCATATATCGAGTTGGCAGCATAGATGTTCGACATCTTCTCTGCATACGACAACCCATTCCACAATCCATTCAACTCCACCTGTTCTGCCATTTTCTCGTATTTCTCATCCCTATTTTTCTTCTGGTACAGGTAGTTGATACGCTTGGCAGAGGCCAACCGCTTACCCATACGGCTGTCAAAACTGCCTGTCATCGTTCCAAACGACAGCACGTTCTTATACCGCCCCACCTGCTCATTTGCCGTATCCACCATGGCACTGTTCTCCGGCTGGTAAACCCAAATCAACGGGTCTTTCACCGTCAACGGATTGTTCTCATCAATGTAACGGAAAAAGCCCCTCGGCAGATACAAAGCCTGTGCCTTGTTCTTCTCGGCATCCTCTCCACAGAATGCCAAAGTCAGTATCTGTTTCTCGTCTTTTCTCCAATTCTCCAACAAGTTCCTCACCCAGTCATCCACCACCGACCCCTTGATAAACTCCCATTCCACATCCAAGAAATCCCCAAACCCATCAACAGGGCACGAATTCTGATTACTCCGATTTCTCCGATTATTCCGACAACCACAAAAACAACTATGCGACAACTCAAACAACCCAGGATACCGCCCTTTGAACATCTTCATCTCCTCCTCGGCATTAGGGTCAATAAAGGTAATCTTAGTTCTATGGCTGCCTGTTTTCTCATCAAAATTAGGATAGTGGCACAAGTGTGCCGCAGTACCTGCCATGGCATACCCCATCTGTGTCATTCCCGCCACAACCAAGTGAACATACCGATCACTGTCTGCGTCAACGGCACCCCGGTCAAGTGTATACTCCTTCCATCTCTTATCGTCACCTATCAGCACCTGTTGTGCCACCGACTCCAACCTGTTTACAATGGTCGTCTCCATCGTCTTCGTGTCTTCCCTCGGCAGGGCATTGAACACATAAGTCGACGCATTCCGTTCCAACAACAGGTAACACTGCGCCATGGTTTTTGAACACCTCTCCCGCAATGCCCTCACTCGCTTCCAGCAGTCCACATTGATAGAATCATGCTCATTTTCTCTGTCCTCACCGATAACATATATCACCGAGGCCAATTCCGCCTGACAGAAACGCAACGCCCTGTCCATATTCCGCTCACCGTGGTAAATCGTCAGTCTCTTCTTCCTCTTTTCATTCGTCAGCCGTGGCACTATATGCTCCCACAACTCCTCGGCATCCTGATTCGTCAAAATCACCACCTCCTTCTTCTGCAGCTTCTTATCGGCATCAATCGACTCTAATATTCCCTCCACCACCTTGCTGCCGCCCAGTATCAGCACATGATTGGAGAAATAATAGTGCAGATACCCCTTTCTATGGCTGGCAGCCCGGTTCGTCAAGATATTGCTGAGTGTGGAAATCAAAAATGCCGTAAAGAAAATCGTCCCGACAAAGGCAATCAACAGCTGGTACCAATGTGGCATCTTCGACCCCGGCAATGGGTAATTGGTCGCTCCCAATATCAACCGAACCACCTCGTTCAAATGCCTGTCATCGGCATTGCATACAGCATTGCACGGTTCCAACAGCAACCAGAATATCCAAAAGAATGCCGTGCATAGCACACACAGAATCACAACAACCAACAGCTGATTGAACACCTTGTGTGTACTGAATGCCCTGTCAAACCACAACAGAAATCTTTTCCAAATCTTATTCATATCCAATTGTTTTAAACAATAAACTACTCAACCTTACCGATTGCAAAGATACAAACACATTTTCACACCCATACCTCAACTTACCCTAACTTTCGTCAAACTACAGATATTTACCAATATTTACCTCAACCCTCTCCATTTCATCTTCCCACAGCGGTGGGTTTCCGTTCCGTTACGTTGCGGGCTCCGTCCCTCCGCCCACCGACCCTCTCCACCGACCCGTTCCGTATAGCTCGGCTAAGTGATAAATTACAGATCCAAAACAAGGCGAAATCCACCAAAAGCATCCTGATCGGGAGACACAGCACCCCTATTTGATACTCGAACATCATCAAACAACCAGCCGCCGCCTCGAAACACTTTTGTAGTACCTGACCGAGGACCCCGAGGGTTTATCTGCTCCTCTCTGCTGTATTTTTCATACCAATCATGACACCATTCAGTCACATTTCCACTCATATCATACAGCCCAAGCTCATTGGGCATCTTCCCTTTCACCACGTGGGTCTTGAATCCGTTATTGTTGTCATCATACCATGCCACCTCATCATTATTATCGCTCCCACTGTAAATATAACCTCTGCTCTGCTTTCCACCACGCGCCGCATACTCCCACTCAGCCTCAGTGGGCAGACGAAACTGAAACTGCTTACCAGTGATACGATTCAATTGGGAAATAAAGTAAATAGCATCGTAATAAGTCATTCTATCAACTGGTAGATTACTCCCTTTCCAGTTAGCTGTGTTGCTCCTCATCACTGCAGACCAAAGTGATTGGGTAACTTCGGTCTCTCCAATATAGTAACTGCCAAGGGTAACCTTATGTTTAGGTTTTTCGTTCTTATGAGCATACTTTCTTTGCTCTTCTGTCGCACCCATCATGAACGTACCACCCTCCACATATATCATCTTAAATTCAACGCCATTAACCTTAAAAATAAGGTTACCATTCTCTTGCCTAACACTCACCTTAGAAGAAGACTGTTGTTCTGACTTTTCTTGTCTCTGTTTGGTATTAGAGGAAGACTGAACTGATGATTGCTCTGGCTCTTCTTTCTGAGTTACATCTTTCGTTTGTGACACTTGCTCTGTCTGGGCAGATGGTTGTCCTGTCTCTACTTTTTGGGTTGTAATCTTAGCTTGGGACTCTTGCTCTGCCTGAACTGATGGTAGAGCTGGTTCCATTGACTGGGAAACAATCCTCGTATGCGCCTCCTGCTCTGGCAAAACTGTTATCACCTGCTCATCTTGTGACGGTTCTACTAACGAATGTTGCA
>JAGCXX010000034.1 GCA_017961115.1 Prevotella sp.
GAGATTACTCCGCGTGCCAAGAATGACGGCGCCATCTACGACCTCTCTGGCCGCAGGGTGAACAATGTGACCAAGGGCATTTACATCCAGAATGGAAAAACGTTTGTGAAATAATACTCTTACAGAGTAAGCTAATGCCCGCCGGCTTCATGCCTGGCGGGCATTTTTATTTGCGGTGACAAATATCGTCGCAAATTAACAAAAATTATTAAACATTTGTCGCATTTTCCTTTGAATTGGAGTAATTTTGTAGGCAGAGAGAAACATCATTTTTATTTTAGTCAATGTTATGAATATTCCATCAGTATTTTGGTTGGTTCCCATTGCCTCGGTGTGCGCATTGGGTATGGCATGGTATTTCTTCAGGCAGATGATGCGTGAGGAAGAAGGCACACCACGTATGGCAGAAATTGCCGAGTATGTGCGCCGTGGCGCGATGGCCTACCTCAAGCAGCAGTATCGCGTGGTGCTCATCGTGTTTATCGTCCTTGCCCTGATTTTCTCGTTCATGGCATACGTGCTTCATGTGCAGAATCCCTGGGTACCATTTGCCTTCCTCACCGGCGGTTTCTTCAGTGGTCTTGCCGGCTTCTTCGGCATGAAGACGGCGACATACGCTTCCGCCCGCACAGCCAACGCAGCACGCCACAGCATGGACCGCGGTCTCCGCGTCGCTTTCCGCAGCGGTGCCGTGATGGGTTTGGTGGTGGTAGGCCTTGGCCTGCTCGACATCGCCCTGTGGTTTATTGTCCTCAACTCCGTCTACCACGGCGACGCCAAAATGCTGATTATCATCACTACGACGATGCTGACCTTCGGTATGGGTGCATCGACACAGGCTCTTTTCGCCCGCGTGGGCGGCGGTATCTATACCAAGGCTGCTGACGTAGGTGCCGACCTCGTGGGCAAGGTGGAGGCCAATATCCCCGAGGATGACCCCCGCAACCCCGCCACCATTGCCGACAATGTGGGCGACAACGTAGGTGACGTAGCCGGCATGGGTGCTGACCTGTATGAGAGCTACTGTGGCAGTATCCTCTCGACAGCCGCCCTGGGCGCCACCGCTTTCGCGATGAACCCCGACATGCAGATGCGTGCCGTCATCGCTCCTATGATTATCGCCGCCGTGGGCATCTTCCTGTCCATCTTCGGTATCTTCCTCGTCCGTACCAAAGAGGGAGCAACGATGAAGGACCTGCTCCACTCATTAGGCGTGGGCACCAATGCGTCGGCCATCCTCATCGCCGTCGCCTCTTTCGTCATCCTCTATCTGCTGGGCATTGAAAACTGGGTGGGTGTCTCCTTCTCTGTGGTGACTGGTCTGGTGGCAGGTGTGATTATCGGCCAAGGAACAGAATACTACACTTCGCACAGTTACAAACCGACCCAGAAGATAGCAGAATCGTCACAGACTGGCGCCGCCACCGTCATCATCAAGGGTATCGGCACTGGTATGATTTCCACCATGGTACCTGTGGTGACCATCTCCGTAGCCATCCTACTGAGTTACCTCTGCGCCAACGGCTTTAGCCTGAGCATGGACTCAGTAAGCATGTCGCATGGTCTTTATGGTATCGGCATCGCCGCAGTCGGCATGCTTTCCACCCTTGGCATCACATTGGCCACCGACGCCTATGGTCCTATCGCTGACAATGCCGGAGGCAATGCCGAGATGAGCGAACTGGAGCCCGAGGTACGCAAGCGCACCGATGCCCTTGATGCCCTCGGCAACACCACTGCCGCTACTGGCAAGGGCTTCGCCATCGGTTCGGCTGCCCTCACCGCCCTCGCCCTCCTCGCCTCCTACGTGGAAGAGGTGAAGATTGCCATGGAGCGCACTGTTGATGCTGCCGGCAACTTCGTGTCGGATACCTATGGTGCCATTAATCCCACTACTGCCGATATTGCACAATTCATGGACTATTTCCAGGTCAACCTGATGAACCCGAAAGTGCTTGTTGGCGCCTTCATAGGCGGTATGGCAGCCTTCCTGTTCTGCGGTCTGACAATGGGAGCTGTGGGCCGTGCTGCCCAATCGATGGTCGAGGAAGTGCGCCGTCAGTTCCGTGAAATCAAAGGCATCCTTGAAGGCAAGGGAACTCCCGACTACAGCCGTTGTGTGGAAATCTCCACCCGCAGTGCTCAGCAAGAGATGATATTCCCGTCGCTGCTCGCCATTGCCATTCCTATTGTTGTGGGTATGGCCCTTGGTGTGGCAGGTGTCATGGGACTCCTCGTCGGCGGTCTGACAGCCGGTTTCACCTTGGCAGTGTTCATGGCCAACTCAGGTGGTGCCTGGGACAATGCCAAGAAGATGGTCGAGGAAGGAAACTTCGGCGGCAAGGGTTCTGCCTGCCATAAGGCAACCATTGTGGGCGACACTGTTGGCGACCCCTTCAAAGACACCTCCGGTCCGAGTCTCAACATCCTCATCAAACTGATGTCGATGGTAAGCATCGTGATGGCTGGTCTGACAATTGCATGTGGAATGTAAAAAACTCTCCCAAGCCTTCCCTTAGGGGAGGGTAATGGGATGAGCAATCTGAACTTTTTAATAAAAGTTAACACTCCTGCATCCATTTTTATGCATAATAATTGTAATTTTGCAGCGATTTAATCAACACTACGTCATTTATTTCGTTCAAAATCCCTGATTTAGAAAGTTTTCGGACAATCATCAGTTGAAAAGGACATAAAAATCTGCAGAACATGAGCAACCCTGACGAGCATAGAAGCAGTTCTACTTCCAGTAGTTCTTCTTCAGAGCATCATCATCACCACCATCACCATAGCAGCAAGAAAAAGAAGCACATGGACGACTCCGACCGTTTCAAACGGAGAGGATTGTCATCTATCAAACGCAGGCAGATTCTTGGAAAGATTACCTATTGGGTCTTGGTGCTGATAGCATTGGGCATTATTCTTGCCATGATTTATACTTACCATTTCACTTCAGCCAAACACTATGTAGGGTAAGCATAGTCAGAGAAACAAGAGTCCCCAGCCTTCCATCCGTGAAGACTGGGGACTCTTTATTTCTCTTTATTCAACTTATTCAACTACGAGAGAATACCGCCCTTTCTCATATCTGATGGCCATCAAACGGTATTTTCCCTGAGTACGTCTCTCCACGTGAAGGGCGATGTGCCCCATGGTGCAACGAAGGTTGACCTCCACACATGGATGGACATACATGCCACCGGATGTCCTCACCAACATCATGTCCACACCCACCGGTCCACTGAACAATCTGTCACCACAATCATTCTGCTGGTTGTTTTTCTTTGTCTGCACATCCAACCATTGGACAATGTGGCTGGTAATGTCGAGTAAGGTTTGGTGGCCAATATGCTCTTCCAGCATGGCGCGCTTTACATGTTCAGGAGCCAGCAGATTGCCTGTATATGCCGCCCCAGTATTGTTGAAGACGGAGATGCCGTCAAATGCCACAGTATGGTTTTCTCTCAGCGAAAACTCCAGTGCGAAATTGAGCACACAATCATAATATGGTTCTACTACAACCGATTTCTGCTGCTCAAGCACATGTCGTATGAATCCCTCCTCGCTGGCCGTTAGTGCATGCTCAATGAAGCGCACACCTCTTCCGCTGCTGCTCCACGGTGCCTTGACCACCACCTTATGCCATTGCCGCATCAGGGCCTTAGCATCATCGAGGCTGTCCACACTCCTTCGCTCCCCGATGGTCTGGCGGTGGACCTTCACCATCTCATCGAGCAGACCGATAGTGCTTGCCCTATGGGAAAGGCTACGTATCTTCACCAAATCCTCAGCAGTTGGCATCAGACTCTCGTTCATCCCTATCCTAATCAATTGGGTGCGTACATCCTCATCCCATCCCCATGGACAGCATCTCAAGAGATGCCTCTCCTTCTCAGGCATCCGGCTGATTTCGTCGGGCGACACCCACCGCACGTCAGGCAGGTATTCAGAGAAAGGAGTGGCAGCCTGCTGCGCCGCCTCAACATCATCCACCATCACCCAATCGTCATTCTCAGCCATGAATGCAGGAAGGAAACCCAGGTCATGTCTGAGCAGACGCGCTGCCCTTGGCGGAGTCAGCCTTCCACCCCGCTTTTCCCATGCGAGCACCAAGTCGTGCTCAGGATTGAAAACAAACAGCCGTTTGGCCATTATAGCATTTTTGACACAAAAATAGAAAATTTTCTCATTATTTGCAAACCACACTTTGCAAATTAGGAAAAAAAGCGTATCTTTGCAAATCATATATAGTGATAGAGGGCGAAAAACCCGGCGCATTGAAAACAAATCAACAAAATGGAGGCTTTTTTCCGCACACACACCTACCTGGTAGAGCACACCCATGCTCCGGTTAGGCGTGGCTTGATGGATGAGATTGACTGGAACGACCGTCTCATCGGCATCAAGGGCACTCGCGGTGTGGGCAAAACCACCTTTTTGCTGCAATATGCTAAGGAGAACTTCGACACACGCGACAAGCAGTGCCTGTATGTGAACATGAACAACTTCTATTTTCAGGAGAAAGGCATTGAGGAGTTTGCAGGTGAATTTTACCGCCATGGCGGCAAGGTGCTGTTGGTGGACCAGGTGTTCAAACAGCAGGACTGGAGCAAGGGTCTCCGCAAATGCTATGACAGTTACCCCGACCTGAAAATCATCTTCACAGGGTCGAGCGTGATGCGCCTGAAGGAAGAGAACCCGGAGTTGAACGGCATCGTGAAGAGTTACAACCTGCGCGGCTTTTCCTTCCGCGAGTTTCTCAACCTGATGACCGGCAACAATTTCCGCGCTTATACACTTGATGAGATACTCGCCGACCATGAGCACATCATCAAGCAGATTTTGCCCAAGGCACGTCCGCAGGAATATTTCCAAGACTATGTCCATCACGGATTCTATCCCTTCTTTCAGGAGCGCCGCAACTATTCTGAGAACCTCCTGAAGACTATGAACATGATGACCGAGGTGGACATCCTGCTCATCAAGCAGATAGAACTGAAATACCTTACCCGTATCAAGCGCCTTTTCTACGACCTCGCCGTTGACGGTCCTAAGGCACCCAATATCAGCAAACTGGCCAACGACATCGACACCAGCCGTGCCACGGTGATGAACTACATCAAGTATCTTGCCGATGCCCGTCTCATCAACATGATTTACCCCTATGGCCAGTCATTCCCCAAGAAGCCATCTAAAGTGATGCTCCACAACTCCAACCTGATGTATGCCATTTATCCGAGCCGTGTGGAGAAACAGGATGTCATGGAGACATTCTTCGTCAACTCCATGTGGAAGGACCATAAGGTGAACCAGGCAGGTCATGACAGCACCTATTTGGTAGACGGCCATCTGAAGTTCCGCATCTGCGACGCCTCACAGAGTTTCCGCATGCGCCTCTCTCCCGACACGCTGTATGTCCGCTACAACACCGAGGTGGGCAAAGGCAACCAAATCCCCTTGTGGCTATTGGGATTCCTTTATTGACAACAACGTTTAAATGATCATTCTACATTATACTTTTATTTATTTCTAAAAAACAATGGCAAAAGAAAAGAAATTTATCACATGTGATGGTAATGAGGCAGCTGCGCATATCAGTTATATGTTCAGCGAGGTAGCCGCTATTTACCCCATCACCCCGTCATCACCAATGGCGGAGCATGTTGACGAGTGGGCAGCCCGTGGTCGCAAGAACCTCTGGGGCCAGACCGTATCAGTGCAGGAGATGCAGTCGGAGGCAGGCGCCGCCGGTGCTGTGCACGGTTCACTGCAGGCTGGTGCCCTCACCACCACGTTCACCGCCTCTCAGGGCCTTCTGCTGATGATTCCCAACATGTACAAGATTGCCGGTGAGTTGCTTCCCTGCGTGTTCGACGTATCGGCCCGCACCCTTGCATCCCACTCCCTCTGTATCTTCGGTGACCACCAGGACGTGATGGCATGCCGCCAGACCGGTTTTGCCATGCTCTGCGAGGGCAGTGTGCAGGAAGTGATGGACTTGACCGCCGTCGCCCACCTGGCATCTCTGAAGACCTGCGTACCATTCATCAACTTCTTCGATGGTTTCCGCACCTCTCATGAGTATCACAAGATTGAGCGTCTCGACAACGAGGACATCCTCCCGCTGGTCGACGAAGCCGACATCAAGCGTTTCCGTGACCGCGCCCTCACACCTGAGCGCCCTGTCACCCGTGGTACCGCCGAGAACCCCGAGACCTTCTTCACCCACCGCGAGGCTTGCAACAGCTACTACGACGCAGTGCCTGAGGTTGTGGAGGAATATCTCGGTAAGATCAGTGCCATCACTGGTCGTGAATATCACCTCTTCTCCTACTACGGAGCTGAGGATGCCGACCGCATCATTATCCTGATGGGTTCTGCCAGCGACGCAGCCCGCGAAGCCATCGACCATCTGAATGCCAACGGCGAGAAGGTGGGTATGATCAGCGTACACCTCTATCGTCCGTTCAGCGTGAAGCACCTGCTCGCCGCCGTTCCCAAGACGGTGAAGAAGATTGCCGTACTCGACCGCACCAAGGAGCCGGGCGCAGAGGGCGAACCGCTTTACATGGATGTGAAGACAGCCTATTATGACGTGGAAGACCGTCCGCTTATCGTTGGCGGCCGCTACGGTCTGGGCTCACACGACACCACTCCAGCACAGATTATCTCTGTGTTCAACAACCTGGCTATGCCGGAGCCGAAGGACCAATTCACCATCGGTATCGTTGATGACGTGACCTTCACCTCACTCCCCGTCGTTCCCGAGATTGCCCTCGGTGGCAAGAGCATGTTCCAGGCCAAGTTCTACGGACTGGGTGCTGACGGTACTGTGGGAGCCAACAAGAACTCTGTGAAGATTATCGGTGACAACACCGACAAATACTGCCAGGCTTACTTCTCGTATGACTCGAAGAAGTCGGGTGGCTTCACCTGCTCCCACCTGCGTTTCGGCGACGAGCCCATCCGCTCTACCTATCTGGTCACCACGCCCAACTTCGTGGCATGCCACGTGCAGGCCTACCTGCATATGTATGACGTGACCCGTGGTCTGCAAAAGAACGGCACCTTCCTGCTGAACACCATCTTTGAGGGTGAGGAACTCGCCCGCTTCATGCCCAACAAGGTGAAGCGCTATTTCGCAGAGAACAACATCACCGTCTACACCATCAACGCCACGAAGATTGCACAGGAGATTGGTCTTGGCAACCGCACGAACACCATCCTGCAGTCGGCATTCTTCCGCATCACCCAGGTGATTCCTGAGGAACTCGCCGTAGAGCAGATGAAGAAGTTCATCGTCAAGTCATATGGCTCGAAGGGTGAGGATGTGGTGAACAAGAACTATGCAGCCGTTGACCGCGGCGGTGAGTACAAGCAGTTTGTGGTTGACCCTGCATGGGCAAGCCTTCCCGACGACCCCGTGGTAGAGGATGATGCTCCCGCTTTCGTCAAGGAAGTGGTGCGCCCCATCAACGCACAGGCAGGCGACCTGCTGCCCGTCAGCGCATTCACCAAGTTCGGCACCACCGACGGTTCATGGGATGTAGGCACCGCCGCTTACGAGAAGCGTGGTGTGGAGGCCTTCGTTCCCGCATGGAATCCTGAGAACTGTATCCAGTGCAACCAGTGTGCCTATATCTGTCCTCACGCAGCCATCCGTCCGTTCGTGCTGACTGATGACGAGCTGGCAGGCTTCGAGGGACTGGAGTCTATTGACATGAAGGCTCCTGCCGCCATGAAGGGCATGCACTTCGTCATCGAGCCGAGTGTCCTCGACTGTCTGGGTTGCGGCAACTGCGCCGACATCTGCCCGGGTCATCCGAAGAAGGGCAAGGCGCTCTCGATGATACCATTCAATCCCGATGCCGCCGAGATGAAGAAGATGGCAGCCGACTGGGACAAGCTCGTGAAGGTTCCCAGCAAGCAGCATCTTGTCGATATCCGCACCAATGTGAAGAACAGCCAGTTTGCCCAACCGCTCTTTGAGTTCTCGGGTGCCTGCGCCGGTTGCGGTGAGACTCCTTATGTGAAGCTCATCTCCCAGCTCTTCGGCGACCGTCAGATGATTGCCAACGCCACAGGTTGCTCATCCATCTATTCCGCTTCCATCCCCTCCACTCCTTATACGAAGAACGAGAAGGGACAGGGTCCTGTGTTCAACAACTCCCTGTTCGAGGACTTCTGCGAGTTTGGTCTCGGTATGGCTCTCGGTGTGAAGAAGATGAAGGAGCGCATTGCCAAGCTGCTCTGCGAGGCATGCGAGAACTGCGATGTCACTCCCGAGTACAAGGCTTTGGCAGAAGAGTGGATTGCCAACTGCGAGGATGCAGACAAGACGAAGGAGATTGCTCCGAAACTGCGTGCTGAGATTGCCGCCTGCGCCGCCAAGGGTTGCGAAATCTGCAAGGAACTGCAGACCCTCGACCACTATCTGGTGAAGCGCTCACAGTGGATTATCGGTGGAGACGGTGCTTCCTACGATATCGGCTACGGCGGTCTCGACCACGTGATTGCTTCTGGCGAGGATGTGAACATTCTGGTGCTCGACACCGAGGTGTACTCCAACACCGGCGGTCAGGCTTCCAAGGCTACCCCGCTCGGCGCCATCGCACAGTTTGCCGCTCAGGGCAAGCGCATCCGCAAGAAGGACTTGGGTATGATTGCCACCACCTACGGCTATGTCTATGTGGCACAGATTGCCATGGGCGCCGACCACGCATAGTGTCTGAAGGCCATCCGCGAGGCTGAGGCTTGGCACGGTCCGTCAATCATCATCGCCTACGCTCCGTGTATCAACCACGGTCTGAAGGCCAAGGGTGGCATGGGCAAGAGCCAGGCTGAGGAGAAACGTGCCGTGGAGTGCGGTTACTGGCATCTCTGGCGTTTCAACCCCGCCCTCATTGAGGAGAACAAGAATCCGTTCTCACTCGACTCGAAGGAGCCTGACTGGAGCAAGTTCCACGACTTCCTCATGGGTGAGGTGCGTTACCTCTCTGTCAAGAAGGCTTATCCCAACGAGGCAGAGGAACTGTTTGCCGAGGCACAGCGCATGGCTCAGATTCGCTACAAGACCTATGTGCGCAAGACACAGGAGAATTGGGAGGAATAAACTGAGTAATCCCTTTTCACCTTAATATTATCAAGTCCCGTCAAATTCATTTTTGGCGGGACTTTTTCTGATGATATTTTTTAACTTAAAAAAAACAAACAAATGTAACATCGGAACATTTTAATATCTACTTTTGTGCCCGAGAATTAACTTATTGTTTTACTAAACACTTATCAAAAATGAAAAAATTGTTTTTTGTCGCTATGGCCGCTGTTGCCATGACATTCACCGCTTGCAAGAACGAGGCTCCCGCTCCTGTCAATCCAGAACCCGAGACTCCTGAGGTAGAGCTGGTATCCACTGACTCCATCGCTTCTGTTATCGAGGCTGCTGACAGTTCTCAGCTGAGCACCCTGCTCACCGAGGCTCAGGCTAAGATTGAGGAACTGACCAAGATTGACCCCGCTAAGGCAAAGGATTATCTTGCTGCCATCCAGGCTCTTCTGAAAGAGAATGCTGACAAGATCAAGGCATTCGCAGGTACCGGTGCTGTGGCCAGCGTGATTGACGCAGTGAACAATCTTCCCGCTATCGAGGTTCCCGATGTGGCTGCTGCCGCTGAGGAGGCTGCCGAGAACGCCGTTGAGGGTGTGAAGGACGCCGCTGAGGCTGTTCAGGATGCTGCTGCCGAGAAGGTAGAGGATGCCAAGGCTGCCGTGAACGACGCTGCCAACGCTGCTGTTGACAAGGCCAACGAGGTGAAGGACGCCGCTGCTGAGAAGGCTGCCGGTGCCATCGACGACGCCGCCAACAAGCTGAAGGGCGCCATTGGCCAATAAACCAGACAAAGAAGCATAGAAAGAAAAGAATTGCCACAGGCTCCGTTGGGGCCTGCGGCATTGTTTTATTAGGAGTTTAAATCATTCTTTTACCATCTTGACATCGAGGCGCTTGCATGGGAACATGAAGCCGCGCTCCTTGAGTTGTTGATAAACAGTCTCGTTCATGTAGAAATAAACTGTCCAGTAGTCGGAGCCAAGACACCAGGTGCGGGTGTTCACCACCACGCCCTTCTCTGCCAATTCGGTAAGCCCTACCCACGGCTCTGCCACTACATCGGAGTCCTCAACGGGTCCTTGGATGATGAGCGGACTCTTTGCCTGAATCTCACGGATAGCTTTTTTCACCTCGTCAAGGTCGCCGCCATAGGCAAAATGGAAGTCAAGGTCCACACGGCGGTATTTCTCCGTGGAGTAGTTCTTCAGACTTTTTGTAGACATCTCACCGTTGGGGATGATGATGGTCTGTGCATCGTTGGTGCGGATAATGGTGTTGAAGATTTGAATTTCCTTCACTGTGCCCTGATAGCCCTGGGCCTCGATGTAGTCGCCAACCTTATAGGGTTTGAAGAGCAGAATCATCACACCTCCTGCAAAGTTCTGCAACGTTCCACTCAGCGCCAAGCCTATGGCGACGCCTGCAGATGCGAAGAGAGCGATGAATGAGGATGTCTCGATGCCGAGGATGGAGATGATGACGATAGCGAGCAGCAACCAGCACACCACGCTGACGATGCTTTTCAGGAATGAGTAGAGCGATGGGTCTACATTGCTCTTCTTGAGCATTTTCTTAAACAGTTTGTTGATCCATTTGATGATCCAGCTGCCGATGATGTAGACGAGAAGCGCTACAATCAGATTTTTGCAGAAACTCAATGCCCACTGTCCCAGCATTGAGTACGTCTCGGGGGATAAAATCTTTTCCAGCATAATTTGATAAGTTTAAGGTTAGTATGATAGTTTGATAATCCTATAACCATATGGTTGCAATTGCGAAAGCAAAGATAACACAAAATCATCAATATACAAAAAAATGAACAAGAAAAAACCAAAAGAGAATTGCCGAGCCAGAAAGTAAGACCAACGAAATCATACCAAACAACAAGGGGATGTGCCGTCTGACACATCCCCTTGAACATTTCTTTCATTCAATTGCTCAAGTTTCGCTTTCGCTCAACTTTCAACATTTATCTTATGCGGTCCATGCTGCGCACAAGTTTCTCGTCCTTGATGATGCCATGGCGCGCCAGCATATAGAAGACAAACGCCACAAGAGGCAGTGCAGCAGTGAGGGAGTAGCGGAAAGTGCTCTCAAATCCCACATTCTGTCCACGGACGATACCAATGCCGTAGCATACCCACAGGAAAATAAGGGAGACGCAGACCAGGCAAAGGCGCACCTGCAGTTTTCTGTTCTTGTAAGCAAAGATAGCCCAGAGGTTGAGCGGGCAGGTGAGCAGCAGCAGGACAAACAGCGGCCATACCCCTCCGAAATCCCGTGTGCCGTCGGGCATCACGTTCCAGAGGTTGAACATCACCGTGTTGCCCCCCATAGTCTCAGGAACGAACTGTCCCAAAGGAAGGCAAAGGCACACTATCGTAGCGATGAGTGCCAGAAGGAGATAGACGGTTTGAATGCGCTGCCACATAACTATGACTCCTTGGATGGGTCGCGCCAGAATATGTTGCCCTCGATGAACTCCTGGGTGGCGAGCAGCGAAGGTTTCGGCAATTTCTCGTAGTAGCGTGAGATTTCTATCTGCTCACGGTTTTCAAACACCTCCTCCAAAGTGTCGTTGTAGGAAGCGAACTCCTGCAGTTTCTGGCTGAGGTCCTGTTTAATCTCAACCGATATCTGGTTGGCACGTTTTGAGATGATGGCCACGCTCTCATAGATGTTGCCTGTCTCCTTGCAAAGGTCCATGATGTTTCGGGTGACCGTGTTGACAGGTGCTTTTGATTTCTTGTAATCCATTTGTTGATGTTGAGTTATAATTCAGTATCTTCTTTTGTGTATTTCTTGCAGTGCTGGATATATCGCTCTGCCAGTTTCTTGTGTTCCGAGTCAGGATATTCGTTGATAAAGCCGTAGCACTCATCCTCAGCGTCGCGGTAACGGTCGAGCCTGCGCTCCTCCACGCTGCTCTGCGCCAGTTCATACTTGCTCTTCATCACCAAAACGGCAAACTGCTCGCGCTTGGTGCTGTAGGGGAAGTCCTTGATAGCATTCTGCGCGGTGATGATGCAAGCCTCGTAATTGCTGCCGCCATTGGTGCAGTTGCCGAAATAGGAGCCGAGGTCATAATAGAGCCTGGCCGAATACAGTTCCTTGTCCACCAGTTTGTCCTGCAACTCATAGAGCCGCTGTTGGGCAATGTCCTTGAGCTGTGCTGCGGGGAACAAATCAAGATATTCCTGGAAAGCAGCGATTGCCGACATGGTGGGTGTCTGGTCGAGGCGTGGCTCCGGCGTGCTCATATAGAGGCTCTGACCTACATAGAAGGAAGCCATCTCTGCATATGTTCCCTTCGGGTATGACTGGTAGTATCTCCTGAAATACTGTGCCGCTGTCTCATAGTCTTTTCCACAATAGGCAGCCATTGCCAGCATATAGAGACACTCCTGTCCATCAGGGGAGCCTTTCATCATTGTGACGATATCCTGAAGCAGGAGTACCGTACGATTGTACTTGCCTTGGGCAAAACACTCCTTGGCATACTCGTACTTATACTCGTAATTATCGGTCTTGTAGACCCTGTTGAACTCTTTGGCGCATCCCGACAACAAGACGACGGCACAAAGAGCGATTAAGGGTATTTTCTTCATATATTCAGCTTTGACCTGCAAAATTACATATAATTCAATATATTTGCAAAACCTAAGGTTGTATTTTAGCAAAAAATTGCTTTTGAGGGTACAGAAACAAGGTTTTTTTACTATTTTTGCAGAACGATGGATTTCAAACTGACTTCAAAATACAGTCCGACGGGCGACCAACCCGAGGCAATCCGCGAACTGACAGAGGGTGTGCGCCGTGGCGACCAAGCCCAGGTGCTGCTTGGTGTCACCGGTTCGGGCAAGACATTCACCGTGGCCAACGTAATAGCCAACCTGAACCGCCCCACCCTCATCCTGAGCCACAACAAAACGCTTGCCGCCCAACTCTATGAGGAGATGCGCGGGTTCTTCCCTGACAACGCAGTAGAATACTATGTATCCTACTACGACTACTATCAGCCTGAGGCATACATCCCCCACACCGACACCTACATTGAAAAAGACCTCGCCATCAATGACGAGATAGACCGGCTGCGCCTCTCAGCCATCTCCGCCCTGCTCAGCGGACGGCGCGACGTGGTGGTGGTGTCATCGGTGTCATGCATCTACGGCATGGGCGGTCCGACAGCTTTGACGGAAAGCGTCATCAGTCTGCAACAAGGTCAGAAACTCGACCGCAACATGTTGCTGAGACGGTTGGTCAATGCCTTGTATGTGCGCAATGACATCGACCTGCAGCGCGGCAACTTCCGTGTGAAAGGTGACACGGTGGACGTGTTCATGGCATACAGCAACAACGTCCTCCGCATCACCTTCTGGGATGATGAGATTGAGTCAATCGAGGAGGTGGACGCCCTCACCTACCATCGCATCGGGAGTTTCAAGGACTACCAAATCTACCCTGCCAATCTCTTTGTCACGACGAAAGAGCAGCAGGCTGCTGGCATCCGCATGATACAGGACGACTTGCTCAAGCAGATTGACTTCTTCAACGAGATGGGCGACCCCATCAAGGCGGAGCGCATCAAGGAGCGCGTGGAGTATGACATTGAGATGATCAAGGAACTGGGACATTGCTCTGGAATAGAGAACTACTCTCGCTATTTCGACGGCAGGGAAGCAGGGCAGCGCCCCTACTGCCTGCTCGACTTTTTCCCCGACGATTTTCTCATGGTCATCGACGAGAGTCATGTGAGCGTGCCGCAAATCAATGCGATGTATGGCGGTGACCGTGCCCGCAAGACCAACTTGGTGGAATATGGTTTCCGGCTGCCCGCCGCTTTCGACAACCGTCCGTTGCGCTTCGATGAGTTCCAGCAGATGGTGAAGCAGGTGATATACGTCTCCGCCACTCCTGCAGACTTCGAGTTGGCTGAGGCGGAAGGCGTGGTGGTGGAACAGCTCATCCGTCCCACCGGACTGCTCGACCCCGACATCGAGGTTCGCCCAAGCGAGCATCAGATTGATGACCTGATGGAGGAAATCCTCACCCGTGTAGCCCGCGATGAAAGAGTGCTCGTCACCACCCTGACGAAGCGCATGGCGGAAGAACTGACCGAATACTTGCTCAACCATGATGTACGCACCAACTACATCCACAGCGATGTGGCAACCCTCGACCGCGTGAAGATAATGAGTGACTTCCGAACGGGCATCTTCGATGTCCTCGTCGGTGTCAACCTGCTCCGCGAGGGACTTGACCTGCCCGAGGTGTCGCTTGTCGCCATCATCGATGCCGACAAGGAGGGATTCCTGCGCAGCCATCGCTCACTTACCCAGACTGCAGGCCGTGCAGCCCGCAACGTCAACGGCAAGGTCATCATGTATGCCGACACCATCACAGAGAGCATGCAGAAGACCATCGATGAGACCGTGCGCCGCCGCACCATCCAGATGAAATACAACGAGGAGCACGGCATCACTCCCCAACAGATTATCAAGGATATCAAGGGCAGCCTGAGACCGGCATCACACAGGGAGGAGCGGACTTCGAAAGGCTATGGCAACGCCTATATCGAACCCGACAGAGACCGCATGGTGGCCGACCCGATTGTCAGCAAGATGACCAAGAAGGAATTGGAAGCCGCCATTGCCGAGAGCACCCGTCTGATGACCGAGGCAGCCAAGAGGCTTGACTTCCTCCAGGCCGCACAATATAGGGACGAAGTGCTGAAATTAAATGAAAGATTGAAAATGATGGATTGAGGATTGAACTAAAGGGGTTCACGAGAACCATCCCCATAATCCAAATCCATCATCCATAAAAGTCAAACCCATATCAATGGAAGTGGAGCAAAGTTTCCATCAGTTCGATGTCCATCTCCACCTCTCCTTGCAGCAGGTATTTATGACGATTGTTTTTCAGAGTGTCAAGAATCTGCGAGGCTTCATCACGTCGGTCCATCATCAATAGCTCAACGGCAAAGGCGATGCGTTGTTTGCTGCTTTGTGTGCGGGAGTAGGTCTTCACATAATTCTGCAAACTCGGCGTGTATAGCCTTTGTGCTTCATCCTTTCGCCCAATGGCCAAACACACAAAAACCATTTCACAAGCCGTTTCCATCCAGAACAGATCAGGCATCTTTCCACGCGCCTTAATGCCATCGCTTAACAATTTGTAAACCTCATCCCATTGGTGTAGATTCTCCATACGCGCCACCACCATCATCTGCCAGTTGACTTGCAGCCCATCACCCCAGTCAATCTCCCCTTGTGGTTCGAAATACTCTTCCGGCAGATCTTTGGGAAGCTGTCCCTCTTGTATGCGTGCGTTGCAATCGAGCATTTGGATTAGCAGTCTTTTGTCGTCTGGGTTTTTCTCCAAATGCACCAAGTTGTAGCCGTCATTGCCTATGCCACCTACCTTCATCGGCCACCCATTGAGCAAAGCGTATATCACCCCTATGATGGTCATCATCACCATCCACGTGCCTGCCCACATAGGCAGGTCGCACACCAAAAAAAGCGTCAATGCCGCACCTGACACCAGCACATTGGCTAACACACCGCCCAGGTTGTACCACCTTGTATCAATTTGGTCAATAGGCTTATCGGGCGGCGCCATCAAACATTGCCCGCCTGTTCCACCAATCGAGAAACGTCTAAACCGAAACCGCCCTTCTTGTCTGACCAATGTGAGGCTGAAAACTCGAAACGACACGAAGCGATAACCCATGAGCAGTCCTGCCACCAAATGTCCACCTTCGTGGATGACGATTTGCAAGACAGCCGAAACGACCAACCACAGTATCATCAATCCGATAAGCAACAGCACTTCCAACACGTTTATAGACGCCAGCTTTTCAAAAAAAGCAGACACTCCTCCATCATTGGTCAAAGCAAACAATCCAAACCCTATTAGCAGACCTGAACCCACTCCCACCAATAGGCCCAGCAACACTTTTATTATTTTCTTCATATTTCACTTAGATTATCTCGCTCAAAACATCTTGTCCTATTTCTTTCTTGACGGTTTTACAAAAAAATGTAATCAACCTAATCCCGCAGTAACTTTTGTTAAATTATTTATTCACACAAGTTGAAAGTAGTTATAGAAGTTAACTGCTTGAAAGTTGAGCAAATGCAAACTCAAATATTTATATGTTCTTATATGTTCCTGAGCAACAAATGTTGACCATTATTATGCAAAAAAATAGGGGACACGAAGTAGTATCGCATCCCTTATTTCATTATCAGACCAATTACAATCTTCTTTCATTATCTATATTATCTGCGGTGGTGACGTGCCGGAGCGGGATTGTGGCGATGACCACCGGGACGGGGTCCTGCTGCCATACCTGGCCGATGACCGGGACGCGGAGCCACGATAGGACGCGGAGCCACTGGTGGGTGATGGCGGAAGAAATGGTTGCGGTGGTAACGGTCGTAGATGCTGAACACGAAGTTACGGCTGCCCCAATACACCGGACGATAGAAATAGCTGCGGTTCAGATAGAGGTTGTACTGTGCCCGGGTGAGCACACGCAGAAGACCACGGTCGCGGATGCTCCAGCGTGAGCCGTAGAGGTCGGCGCGGGTGTTGAGCGACATCAGGTAGTCGAGGTTGAGATTGTAGACTGCCTCATACTGTGCATCGTTGAGGCCCAGCTCGTATGCCATCTTGTCGCTGAGGAACAGCGCCTCGTTGCGAGCCTCATTGTATGTCATTGCGTTGGCGGAGATGGCTATCGTCATCATCATTGCCATGAATATCATCTTCTTCATTGTCGTATATTTTAAATGGGTTGTACTTGTTGTTTCCTTTTCTCTGATGCAAAAGTAGGCATGATTTGGCAATGATGAAAAGGAATACGCCTAAACTATGAGGGGATTATCCCTAAAGGTTTGGGGATTTTCCCGAAAGCACTCCATGATGAAGAAGAGAAGAGAGGTCTGCTGTCTCACTCAGGAAACTCATACACCAGATACTGCATATTGGGCTCAGTCGGATAGTTTGTGAGTCGCCCTGAGCGTGTTACAAACGACAGTATCCCATTATATACACCATTACCAAATGTGTATTGGGCATTGTAGATGTTGATGTAATGAATACGGCGAGCATCATAGTCAAGAAGTCGCTCTACGTTGCTGACAGGCATATCGTCAATCAGAACCAATGATGGCAAGGAACTGGTGTACTGAAAATTCTCTGATAGGACATACAACTGTTGCACGCCATTGTTTTTCCTGTTCGATACACAATTCACATATTCAACCAGTACTTCCCTGATTGTCAAGAACTGTCGATACTCGTCAAGATTATATGTCAAATAAGGTTTGGTGCCAAATGCATTATCGTCATAATCTAATAATACTCCCTCTTCTGCCGTTTCATCAGCATCATCACCCAATTGCAATTCACGCTTGGCAGGTGCAATAGCCATCTGATGCCGCTGCATGTCAATGGAGCGGGCTTCCACCTCACTGCGATTGTAATGGAACACGAGATGCGGAAGTTTTCTCGGGAGTAAGGTGGCAAACGGACTTATCATCTCGATGGGAAGCCTCACGCCTGTAGATGACCTGGCAGAGAGCACCAACGGCAACTTGCCGTGGATGTCGTAGGTGTAGAAGACGGCAATGGAGTCATTGACCATCTTTCCCTCAAAATAATGTATCTGCTGCCCCACAATACTTAAAGAAGGAAGAATCTGGCTACCTGTGAAAGTATTACCCTCATAGACATTCCTGACACGTGCCTTGATGATGTGACCTTCCGTCTCGCGCACATCAATCTCCTTCTCGTCTACCAAATCGGCAGTTGAGAAACTATCTCCTATTCCCGACCCATCACCTGCCTGCGAATAACTCAACGAGTCGGGATGTGTGATTTCTACCCATTTGATATCATCGTCTCCACTCTTGTGAAGAGGGTTGATGACAGCTACGAGCCGGTGTGCCACATGGGAGTTGTCTCGAGAATAGACAGACAACACGTAGAATCCACTGTGAAGATGGGAAGGCAGTTCGATAACGCCAGTCCCCTCTCCATCTTCAAGACCTATCACGACGCCAGCTGCCAAGCCACGCGTATCGCAGAGTTCAGCGTATGCTATCAAGGCATCGTCGCCTGTCACGCTGACCTTCATCGCTTCTCCGGCAAGATACCATGAGCGGTCGGTCTCAATACTCGCAGCATAGGAGCTTAGGGCAAGCACCACCGCAACTGTCAGTGATATTATTTTGTTGTTCATCTTAATAACTAACATTTTCTTGCAATGACCAAAAATCAGGTTCTTCTATATACGCACCATTCACTCTGACATCGAGTTGATAAAGGAATGCCCACGCTGTTTTCAACTGTCCACCAAACATTCTTTCATCAAACCATTCGCACAGAAACATTCCTGCACGCACCAAACGCAAGCAATCCGCTTCGGTACAGTCTTCAAGCCAAAGTTTGGCTTCACCTAGGTAAGGACGATAAATGGAGAATTCATAAGGATAAAGGAAAAACCTATATTCAGAAATATTCAACGAGCATCCTACAAATCCTATCACGAGCTTATGCGACGTGAGGCAATGTATATTGGTAGGCAGGGCTGAAGGCAGCGGTGTAAACAAGCCTCCCATCTCAGAACCAGCCTGACGCCTCGCCAGCTCATACTCATACTCAGCCTTGGAAATGGCACGTTGACGCACCAGTCCGCTATATTTGTGAAGGATGCGCTCATCACCACGGTTTATGTCGTAAAGCTTGAGTTTTTCGATGTGCTGCCCCTCATAATTGGTGCTGGCACCGACCAAAATGTCCGAACTCCTTGCATTTTTCCATCCACGTTCAGGAAACATACCGATAGTATCGACCTTCTCCATCTTTTCAATGTCGAAATAGATGAAGGTCGTACATTGAGGACGCACTTCCCATGTCTCATCATATGTCCAAATATAATAATTCGCATGGTCAGAATCAAAAGGAGCGTCAGGGGTGATGAGCACATCGATATTATCTCCCGGCGTGTTCTGCACCCCACTAATGACGGCAATTTTCTCAGTAGGCAAAGGTTTTTGAGGTTCAGACTCATAGATTTCGCCATCCGCCTCAATATGCAGGTAATACTCCACGTCAGGAGACAGGCTGCCAATCCAGCAGGAATAACAATTACCATTTGCCTGTGTCATATATACAGAGCCGTCACTCCCGAGTACAGAGACTACTGCCCCCGTTACCATCAGAGATGCATTGGAAGAATTAAGTGGTTGTGTACGCGAAAGATAAAACCTGTTCGTATCTGCTGAACATATCGTGCCCTCAACGACGAGCAAATGGGAATCATCTTCAGAAATACTTGCCTCATATTCCTCAATACAACCCGACAGGGCACATATACCTATCATTAGGCATAGCACCGAATATAGCGATTTTACAGTTTTCATCATATCTCAGTTGAATCGTATATTAAGTGAAACATAAGGAATGGCTGTGCCAAACACAGACAACTTATATCCTTGTATCTTGTTCCCTTCGGTGACATAATATATATTATAGGCATTCTTGCGTGCCAGGGCATTATAAACACCAATAGAGAACGATGCGTGAAGGAAATTGGTCAGTTTATGCGTCGGCTCTATGTTAAACGCAAGATCCAGGCGCATATAGTCAGGAATACGGTATTTGTTGCGTTCAGAATAGTATGGCATGTATCTCCTATTGCGCGAGTCATAATATTTTCCCGCTGGCAGCGTCGTCGGACGGCCTGTGGCATAGTTGAAGTTGCTTGAAAAACTATATCTCTCGGTAAACTTGTAGTTGAGCACCGCCTTTACCTCATGAGGTCTGTCATATTCTGCAGGATACCATTCTCCATTGTTCAGAGGCATTGCTACTCTCTTGTCATCCTGACGGAGCAAGGAGCGCGAGAATGTATAACTCACCCATCCGTTCAACTTGCCGACAGGTTTCTTTGCCTGAAGTTCTACACCATAAGCTTTTCCCTTGGTCGAGATGACGTCGGTCTCAATATGGTGGTTCATCAGCAGAACTGCAGAACTGCGATAATTGAGATAGTCGTTGATGTGCTTATAGTATACCTCTGCAGACAACTCATATTTTTTGTCTGCAGTCTCGTAATAGATGCCACTAGCTGCCTGCCAGCCATTCTGGGGCTTGATATTCAGGTCGGAAAGCTTCCAAGTATCAGTAGGCGACATGATGGAAGTATTCGATACCTTATGGATATACTGGTTCATCGTGTTGAAACCCGCCTTCAAAGAAAGGTTTTCCTGTAAGGAATAGCGAGCCGACAGACGTATCTCGGGAGCGTGATAGGTCTTGATGATGCCTGTCTCATGACGTGTCTCCAGCAATGTCCTCTCTGATGGAAGTTCACTGCTTTCATAATAATTCACGTCACGCGGACCAAGCGCATTGAAGACAGAATAACGCAAACCGGCAGAAACCGACAGTTTTTCTGTGAGTGAGCGCTCATAATCGAAATATGCTGCGCTCTCCAATGCCTTTTCCTTCTGCAACTGGTCTGCCATAATGTAGGATTGCATACCCACCGGTTCATACTTTCCAGCCTGCACATTGTAGTGCTGCACGGAGAGGCCGTATGACATAACCTGCTTTTCAGACAGACGCTGCCGAATATGCAGTTTCCCCCATAACTGGTCGATGCCGAAACTCAATCGGGCAGCCATGGAAGGCACACTCTTGTCCTCATTGAAATAGTCGTAATGGTCAAGTCCGGCAGAAAGCGTAGCCGTTATTCCCTTGCTTAGGATAGAACGCCACTCTGCAGATACGTTACGGTTTTGATAGCCATAATTATCCTCTGAGCTGAATGAGAACCAGTCTTTGCTCCAATAGCCATATACCTTGAGACGATGCAAGCTATTGAGTTTCCATGTCAGCACGCCACCGAAATCATAGAAGTTGGCGTTACCATCTCTATATTCGCTTTTCTCTGGCAATTTCTTGAGCATCCAATCACTGTAGGTTGTGCGCCCATTCAACAGCAGTGATACATGTTCCTTCACGATAGGTATCTCTATGTTCGCCTTACTGGTAAGCGCGCCTATGCTTGCCGAACCAGTAAGCTTCTGCATATTAGCCTCCTTCGATGTCACTTTCAGCACACTGCTTATTCTGCCTCCATATTCTACAGGAATACTTGACTTGAATAGTTCCACATCCTCAACCGCATCTGAATTGAACGATGTGAACAGTCCGAACAGGTGTGAGGGATTATACACAGTACCTCCATTGAACAGTATTAGGTTCTGGTCTGTTGCACCTCCACGCACGTTATAACCGCTTGAGGCCTCTCCAACTGTAGTGACACCTGGCAGGGAGAGCACTATCTTCATTATATCCGACTCGCCAAAGGCCGACGGAATGTTCTTGAGCAGCACGGGTTTGAACTTCTCAGAGCCCATCATCATGTTGTTCACAGCCGACGGCCGGCCACCGACGACCACTATCTCGTCAAGTTCCTGATCGTCGGCAATACTTGCCCTTGCTTTCTTCACACCCGGCACAATATAGGTTCTTGTCTTTGTATGGGCAACGGTCTTTGCATCAAAATCACTATCGAGGACAGGAATGCCGGTTACAAGCGGAATATCGGTTCTGTCCATCGTCTTTTCTTCTATTGACATAGGAGATTGGCGAACAATTTTCTTACCTTTTACCTTTTGCCCCTCATCCCCGGACTTTTGTATTGGAGAACCAGAAATGCTTTCCACTATTCTCACGAGGCTATTCTCACGCTCACTCTTTGAGAAGGAGAGATGATTCTTCCTTGCAAACTGCCTGATTTGCTTTTTCTGCTCCGGAAAGAGCTTTGCCACGTCTGATGCCCGCTTCACATGATGCATTTCTCCGTCTGGAGTAATGAGCGTATAATGCTGAAAAGTGTTAAGTATCTTTAGATATTTTCTTAATTCAAAAGACCTGTCACCGCCATCAACCTTCCACACGCTATGATACAGACGAATGCCATTAGTGCTTCCATCACAAAGCTGTGACGCATATCGTGTGCTGTCCTCCGGGTCACGCACATATCTGTGACCATCCATCTCAAACCAGTCAACGTATTCTTTTTCAGGCAGACATACATAATTATTCGCAGGAGCAAGAACAACCACTCTCTGCTTCAATTGGTCAAAACGAAGTTGAACATTATCATAGACGACCCCATAATAGCTGATACGGCCTACATACATATCAGTATTTTCATTATAATATGGGATGTCATGCCACAACCATGATTGGTACTGTGGCTCGAGTGTTCCAACATACAGGCGGGCAAAATCAGAAGCAGAGGGGAAATACTCCTGAGCTTCTACATTTTGTATGATAGCCATCATAAAGACAAATATCAACCTGTACTTTTTCAAGTTATTATATCTGCTTGTATACATATCGCTTGATAAGACAGTCTTTTTATTACAATGCAGCATATGCCCAATCCTTTCACAAAACAATGTTAAAAAATCATAATCTAATAGTTGGGCTTATGAAAATCTCATCTTGATGTGATGTGGGTCATCTGCGCTGACAATATTTTTTTGTTCGGTCTTCTGATTTATTTGGCTCCAAAGGTAGTGTTTTTACTCGAAATGCAATCATTTTCGATGGAAGATTTATATTTCCACTATTAAAAAATGATTTTTCAGAAATTCTGTTTGCTCATTTTATTCTGCAATTCGTCGACATATCTGTCGATGGCATCGCGGGAGGCAATGTTGCCGTCTTTGTCGATACCAATAAAGAAAGGAACGGCGTTGAACTGGAATTTGCCGCAGAGCAGAAGCCAATCTTCGTGCTTCAAATAAATGTGTTCGCCCTTGATATGATTCTCCGTCATCCACTTCTCTGCATAATCGCGGGGACTGGTCTTCTCGTCGCAGACGTAGAGGAAGCGCACGGGCAAGTCTTTCAGTTGCTCCACTTTATCGCGCTCGTCCAGCATACTGCGCCGGCAGGGAGCACAGCTCATGTCCCAGAAGTCAATGTAGAGCGCATTCCCCTTGTAAGGTCCTATGACGTTTTGGAAGACAGCATCAGCCTCGGGTGTGGTGAATCCTGCATCTGTCACTTTCCCCTC
>JAGCXX010000248.1 GCA_017961115.1 Prevotella sp.
AATGGCATCGACCATGTGGTTCTTACCTCACCTCTGTTTTTCCTCAACAATCAGCTGTCTGCTATAGGCTCAGGCTATGCGTCGGCAATGTATCACGGCAATCTGTTTATGGGCACCAACCAAGGACTGTACCAAACAAATGGCTCTCTCAATGGTGATGCACGGCCCACACCGGCATTCATCGATGGGACAGGCGGTCAGGTGCATGGCATTACTGTCTATGATGACAAACTGTTCTGTGGTGGGCGTAATTTTTATGTTATGATTGACGGCAATCGGGTGACTCGTTTCCCCATACGCGGCATTTGGCACACTTCTGCCATCAACGCTCAACAAGATGTGTTGCTCCTGGGCGATTACTGGGGACTCAAGGTACTGCGAAAGACCAATGGACAATGGACGTACACCAACAAGATTGAGGGAACTTCCATATCAGCGAAGACTATGATGCCCGAAGAGAGCGGCAATGCCGTATGGGTGGCTAACAAAACCAAAGGTTTGTATCGGCTGACATTGGATGACGCCCTGACCCGTGTGGTGAGTACCAAACAATTCAACTCTCCACAACTGCCCACAGGCAACAACGTGTGCGTAGCCACAATCGACCATACGGTGGTCATCGCTTCGAAACAGGGGCTTTTCCGATACAATGCCGCCAAAGATGAGATAGAGCCATATACACAATTGGAACAACAGCTGAACGGTAAGACTGACTACTCTTTCATCTGGCAGGATGAGCAGCAGAACATATGGTATGTATGCGACCGTATATTGTATATCCTGCATTTCAATCCTAATCGCAACGCCTACTACAAGAACAAAGGGGAAGCATACCTGAGTGATGAACTCATCGATGATTTCGAGCATGTGATGGTGAAAACGCCCGGACAAGCCGTCATAGGAACACAAGAAGGCTTTGCTTTGCTCAACTATGGTTCGAAGCAAACGTCCCATTCACCTCTCACATTGCAAATCAGGCATGTCGTGAGCACCAATGGTACCGACACCTTGATTTACGGAAGCAGTTTTTGCGGTGAGAGCCACCCCCTGCGCATCGCCTATAAGCACAACTCACTGCGCATAGAATACAGTGCCAACAATTTCGACAAGTCACAAACCGTGCTATACTCTTACCGTATGCTCGGTATGCCCGAAGAGGAATGGAGTAACTACAGCCGCCAACATGTGAAGGAATACACTAATCTTCGTGAAGGGAAATATACATTCCAGGTACGTATAGTGACGGATTCCGACGACAAGCCCATCATTGCTTCCCTTTCTATCCGCGTGCTGCCTCCATGGTATAGGTCGTGGTGGGCGTATGTCATATATGCCTTGCTGTTGGCTGGCATCATATATGCTGTCATCAACCGCCTGCGCAAGAATACCAAGGAACTCAATCAGAAGATAGAGATTCTTGAGGATGAGAAGACAAGGATAGAATTGCAGTCAAAACAAAACGAACTGATGCTCTCGCGCATGAATGTGGTAAGGAAGAATGAGATGCTGCAGGAAATCAAGAAAACAGCCGTCAGTCTCAACAACAGTCTCAGCGAAGAGAATCTGCCCAACATCAAGCGCAAGATGGTGAGACTGATTGGACAGATTGATACCAATATCGAGCACGACGACGACTTGGAGGCATTCAAGGGGGATTTCGATGCCGTTCATTCCGACTTTTTCAAAATCTTGAGCGAGCGTTTCCCCCAACTCACGCACAAGGACAAGATGCTCTGCGCTTATCTGAAGATGAATATGATTTCAAAAGAGATAGCACCGCTGCTCAATATCTCAGTCAGGGGCGTGGAAATCAGCCGTTATCGTCTGCGCAAAAAACTGGGCCTCGATGAGAAAGACAATCTCACTGAGTTCCTGCAAAGAATAGCTGGGGAGTGAATCGGCATCTACAATCATTTCGTTTCTGATGATGGTTCGCTTTCCCCTTCGGGATTTCCCCAAAATGTATAGGGAATCTTCTTTTCACTAATAGGAATCTTCCGTTTGATGGTCATCATAATGTGTTTACCTTTGCAATAGGAATCAGGAAAGAGTCTGGTTCTTGAAACAAAGTACAACTTAATGATAAGAAAGGAAAACAATTATGAAGACCATGTATAAAGTGATCGTAGCCATGATGGTCATGGCAGTCACAGCAGCACCGGCTGCAGCAAAGAACAATGTCGACAGGAATGCACGTCCCGACAAAAAGGAGATGCGGATGACTGGAAACAAGTACGACAAGAACATTGACAAAAAACAGGACCGCGACCGTCGTGTGGCTACTCTCGAGGTAACGACTTTCAAGGTCAGCCAAAAGTCTGTTAAGCAGAAGAACGTTGTCAGGACAGCCCAGGCAGTCTATGGCGTGAAGGATGTCAAGTGGAATCCGCGCAACAACATGATGATTGTGACATACGATGCCAAAAAGACCACGGCTCGCCGCATCAAAGCAGCAGTTTACTGATAATGGCTCCATCACGATATGGCAAATGCCACTTCCAAAAATCAATAAAAGACCGACGGCCAACAGCCGCCGGTTTTTTCTTGAGGTCATCTGAAGATGCTGGTTGCCTCAGTTGTCCAAATGCTCAATTCTTATCATGCGGGATTTGATTGCCACGGACGATGATGTACGTTCCTGGACTTAGCGACGCACGGGCTGCAGCATAGGTCATATTTATTACCATTTCATTTGTTCCACCTCATATCCAGCATCGCAGAGCTTCTGGACGATACCGTGCTCTCCAATCAAGTGACCAGAGCCAAAGACAAACATCGTTGGCTTTTCGCGCATCGCTGCCACCATCTTTGGAAGCCATTTCTCATTGCGGTCTTTCAATATCGCTGTCTGTTTTCTGGCCTCAGGAAGATAGAACGTTGTGAAACCTTCAAAATCTCCTTTCCTCCAATAGTTGCAAATCTCCTCGTAACCATCAACTCCTTCTGCGCCTTTCAAGAACTTTTGCTTACGTTCATCATAACCTTTCAGGAAGGCCATCAATGAGTCGGCCTGCTCCTCGATGGACAGTGGCGTTGTTGTTTGAGCTGCAATGATTTCCTGCGGCAACATATTCTCACCATCAAGTCCTTCAACGTTCCAACCGCGTTCCTTGGCCTTTTGCATGAGGACAAAGTCCATCGCCATTCCCATTATGGCTTTCTTCCTAAACTCTCTTATCAGAGGGATGAAAAGGAAGTTCTGAAAATCAGCGGGTTGCCAGTTCTGAATATCCTTAAATTTCGGGTCATCCAAATTGATGGGTATGATTTCCTTGAATTTCTCTTTCAGGATTCCTGCACTCTCTTCGTCTATGACATCGAAGATATTTTTGCCATCGGGATACTTGACTCTCTGTTTTCCTTCGTTCTGCCGAAACAATCTGTCAGGACTCATCTGGTCGATTGTTGGGGGAATATACTCTACATACATCTGTTGGCATTGAGCTTCTGCCTCCTTGTATTCAGCGATGCTGTCAAGCAACGAGGCGGACAGCACGTGTATGGTGCCAAGCATATACGATGGTTCCGAAAGACCATTACCGCTAATGCGGAAGAGGAACTGTGCATCAGCGGTAAGGGCGACGAAAAAGAAGAGGGCGATGATGAATTTCCTTTTCATCATTATTCCTGATTTTGGGATTTTTTTATATGTTTCTGATATGTTGTTGTTACTATTCAGTCGTCCGAACGCTCAATTCTTATCTTGCGGGATTGATTGCCACGGACGATGATGTAGGTTCCTGGACGTAGCAAAGCACGGGCTGCAGCATAGGGTTTGCGGGCGTGGAGGCAGATGCCGCTGATGGTGTAGATGTCCACCAGGTCGTCGTCGGCGATGATGGCATCAATGGCATTGGTAATCGCGGTGACACGCAGTTTGCCATCGGTAAGCAGTGTGGAACTGTCTAACTCATAGCCCACACCACCATCATCTACTTTTACGAAGAAATTGCCTGTGTGGGAGCCACTGACATTATACACGGTTATTTCGCTGCCGATTTGTAATTGGCGTGTGGTGGGAATGGCAACGAGGATGGTGTCGCCGTCATGTTTCAGATAGCCTTTCACGGTGAGGCATGAGTTTCCGTATGAATTCAGTTGGCAGAGCGTGGTGGCTCCTTTCTTCAGTGTCAGGTTCTGCAAGGTGGCTGTGCCGGTGATGACTGCCGATGACGCTACCGAAATCAGTCCTGTCGTGATGGCTGTCGTGGATGAGTTGCTCAGTTCCAATGTTCCTCCGTTGACGGTGATGGGCGAAGTGCTGCCTGCGGTCTTCAGTGTAAGACGCCCCTTTCCCTCCTTGATGACTGACGTGCCTTTGAAAAGACCGGAGAATGTCATGTCCTTGTCGAGATAACCTATGCGATATGTGGTCTGTCCTTCCAACACACCGTCTGCGGCTGTGCCGGAGATGGCTCCTATCCTCAATGTGGCGGCTTGTTGGGTGGCGCTGCCTCCGGAGTAATGGGCGATGTTGGTGGCGGCATCTACCCTCAGCGTGGCCTTCGACATGTCGGTGACATTGCTCATCAGACGCCACTGGCTGCCCGAGGCGGTCAGCGTGCCCTCATAGTCCTTGAAATTTAGACCAATGTCGCAGCGCACGTATTTCGATACGATGGTAAGCGCACCTTTCCCCTTCACGCTTCCGTTCAGTTTGCCACGGGAAGAGCCGACAATCTTGTTCGTCGTTCCTTCTTCCACGGTTACCACATGGTTGAAGACAGGCACGGTCGAGGTGCTGTTCACATCTATCTGATGCACCTCACCGCCAGCCAACAGCATGGGTGAACCGACACGGCCGAAGGTGGCGTTCCATGCTCCTTGTGCCACAACGCCTCGCTTCACTATCAGGCCGGCGAAGTTGTTGGCTCCGCCGTATGTGAAGTTCAGCTGGCCGGCACCGTCTTTGACAAGATACCCTGTGCCGCTGACAGCTCCTTTAAGCGAGAGCGAACTGTTGCTTTGGGTGATGCGGATAGTGGCAGTATCAGTCAGAGTGATTTGTCGGTCGGTGCCCATGTTCTCCTTGCTCAGCACCAGGGTGCCGCCGTTGAGTTGCAGGTTGTCTTTGGCTGCCGTGGCGGCTCCAAGGGCGCTCTTGTTTCCGCCATCAAAGAAGTTGGGCACGGTGAGTGTTCCACCGTTCACGATGGTCTTGCCCGTATAATCGCTGTATTTCATGTTAAGCGTCACGTTGGCATCGGGATTCACGGTGATGCCGCCCTCGCCGCTGATGCCGCCCTGGCCGGAAAGGGTGTAGGTGCCACTGGCGAAGGTGACGCCACTGGTGACCATCATCTCGTTGACGGTGATATTCTTCTGCTTGCCCTGACTGTCAAACACCACGGCATCGCCAGCCACAAACGCAGTGGAACCATTGAAGTCGAAATTGTGCGACTTATAGTCCCATACATTGCTCTCGTAACCATACCATACCACGCCTTGTTGTGGAGCGCGACTTCCATGGATGACGAGCACCAGTTTGTTGTCCTTCACGACAAGGTCATAGTTGATGCCCTCAAGGCCGCGTGTCTTAAGCTGGGTAGGGTCGCAGTTCATTGTACCCGTGCATGAGGCAAGGACATATTCTGCTTCATTCTTGCTCAGCAGATTGACGGTGACATAATTGTTGCCTTTGAAGGTCAGGTCGCCCTCGACATGGATTTTGCTGCAGACAGGCCACGAACCTTGTGAGTTGTCCATCCATCCTGCTGTCACTTCCAGATAGACGTTTCCGGGCAACGTGACACTCTCCAATGAGTAGAGTTCGCCCTCTGGCAAATTACCGTCCCCTGGCATCAACCTACAACCCTCATAGTTCAGTGCCCCTTCAAAGGTAAGTGTGTCTTTCAATGTGGTGTTGCCAGAGAGGGTTCCTCTGGCACGTAGTTCAACGGGGCCGGCGATGTCGCCGTTCACCTGCAGCGTTCCCTCACTGATGATGGTGGGACCGGTGTGTCGCAGCCAACCGGCCAATAACACCTTGCCCTGCATCGACTTGACGAGCGAGCCGCTGCCGGTTGTGATGATGCCATTCGTCGCTCCCAGGTGCTGACTCACGATTTCGTAGTCGTGGCCTCGTGGGTTCATCAGGTAGACAACAGGAGCATTCATTGGCTTGTCAACCCAAATCCGAGATTGGTTGTCGCCATAGATGTCGAAGAGGATGCTCTTGCTGTCGGCATAGGGAGCTGTACTTGCCATGTCGAAGGTGGTGAAACCATCGTCAAGAGTGACGCCTTGGCCTGTTGTCGAGACAGAACCTTGTTTCCAGCGTAGGTCGGCTTGGAAGACTGGGGGCAGAGGTGGCATCGGCATGGCACCTCCGAGATAGAAGCCGGTGTTGGGGTGCTGGTAGTAGCCTCGCGTGGTGCAGTCGCCCCGGTAGTGGGGGTCTTGCTGAAGGCAATAGATGCTGTAATTCGTGGGCATGGCAGTGGTGTATCCCACAAGACCGGTGCAGCTCTCGGCATTTTGCTTGGCAAGGATAACCTCCTCGCGCCAGTCTCCAATGATGTCGCCCATGAAGGCGGGACGTGTGCCGGTGGCGGCATGCGTGGCCCAGTTGCTCTCTTGTGAGAACTCTGCCAGACGGTCGCCCAGCACTTTCGATACCATCAGGTTGGTGCCCCAACCGCTGCCGCCAGGTGAGTTGAGCCATTCGCGCTGCAGGTCGCCGTCCCACCAGCAGCCCTCGAACATCGAACCTGTGCGGGTCTGGCCGGTGCGTTCTCCCTTGCAGTCGTACACGTAATCATCTACATAACTCAATATCTCGTAGCCTTTATGCGAGGCGTCTATGTCAAGACAGGTACCGCGACCTACATCGTAGACACTGGGTAAGTACCACTCCTTGATGCGCTCTGCACTGCGGGCATCGTAAAGAAGTTGGCCAAGAAGCGAGCTCTGTTGTATGGCATAGACCTCCAGACCGGGGCGGTCGGGGTCAATGTCGGAAAGTACGAAGCGGTCGCCGTGTCCGATGCCGGGGCTGGCAAACCATCCTGTGTGGGGATTCACTGAGTAGCCGCCCTGAATCATCTCGTCTGTGCCGTCGCCGTCGACATCTGCCACACGCAACTGGTGGAACTCTGCAGGCCAAGGTGTCTTGTCGTTGCGGCTCCAGGTGTGGGAGTGATGCCAGTTTGTCGCTTTGCCGTTGCTCCAATCGTAGTCCCAGGTGAAGACATAATTGTGGTGGGTCTTGTTGTTGTCGCGGTCCAGACATTCCATCACCAAAGTGGGGTGGATGCCGTCAAGGTAGCAAATGGCAAAATGGCCATCCATGGCGGAGTAACCATCGCTCATGTAGTTGGGACGTGAGGTGCGCGTGTAGTGGTCTTTGCCATCGGTGACCTCGTCGTATTTCAACTCGCTGGCGGCAATTTCCTCTCCCGTCAGACCATCGATGACACTGATGTAAAACGGACGGTTGCGAACGGCCTGGTTGCGGTAGTCCACGATGCCGTCACCATCGACGTCGGGCACATCGCTCCCCATGGCATATTTACCCCAGGTGTTGTTGGACTTGTCCCAGAAGCGGGTACCGTCGCTGCTGCGCACCATCACTTCACAGCGCCCGTCGCAGTTGATGTCCCATGCCACAACCATGTCGTTCTGACCGCCGCAGATGTTCACGTTGGGTCCCATGTCCACCGTCCATAGCAGCTCGCCTGTGAAACGATAGGCCTGAATCTTGTGCGTGGTGGTGGCTGTGTTTTCCGTGTTCTCCGCATCATCCGAGACTCCGCTGGCAAAAAGGCGGTCCACCACAACGGCGTCGTATTCTCCATCGCCATCAGTGTCCATGGGCCAGCAGTATTTCGTGCGGTAGTCATTGCGATGGATGACGGTGTTGTCGAAGTCGATGTTCAGCCACACGTTGGGCCAGGGTTGTGTCTTGTAAAGGAAGGACTTGCTCATGGCACCTTCCACTCCGTCGGGACCGATGGCGGTGACGGCATATTCGGTATTCGTTGTGAGTGACGCCGGTTTGTAGTTGGTCACCTTCAGAGGAGTATTGTTCATCTTCGTGAATTCCGATGTTCCTGCCGTGCGCTTGTACACGTTATAGGTCGTACCTTCCGGCTCCTGTGCCAACTTACGCCAAGAGATGAGGTAGCCTGTACCGCCCGATGCGGTGACACTACGGCCGCCGGAACGATAGACGGCCACCACGCCGCGGTCCAAAGGCTGTTGGAGCCGTTGCGACCATACGGAAAAATGACAAAAGAAGAGAAGCAGCGTCATCATGGCGGTGCGCTGCAAACCTGACAAATTGGAAGACAAGATAGGTTTCATTTTTAAGTAGTTTGTTGATTCTTGCACAAAAGTATAGAAAAACTTTGTACAAACAAAGTTTGCACTAAAAACATATTGTTAAAATGCACGGCTATGTGAAATATCGCTGAATGGTTCAAAGGTGTGATTAGCTGTTGAAATAGTCAAAACCTACAATGGTGTCTACGAAACGGTGGACATAGTCACGGGAAGTGGTAGACCACTGGAAATCAAAGCGGTAAAGCACCTGTGTGGTGTAGTCGTTGTCGGATTCTATCCAGCGCATCTGGTGGGTGCTGCTCAGATTGTATGCCATCAGCGGACGCAATAGGGTGACCAGGTCGGGATTCTCCATCATGCGCCCCAGCGCCTCTTGGAATTCTTCTGTCTCAACACGTCGCAATGTGATGCCGGCGGCTGCAAAGCCGTTGAGGATGTCGGAAAGATACTGACGGTGGATGTTGTAGGGATGGAATACAGTACACGCTTTGGGAGCCGTGGCCAACAACATGATAGCGCGCGATACCTCGTCGATGGGGGAGAACTCGAAGACTTGGCTGAGCGCCTCATAGGGCACCATGCCGATGATGACGTAGGCACGGAGAAGTGCCAGGAAATTGTTGGTGTTGAAATTGATCTGGAACTCGCCGTCCTTCTGTCTGGCGGAGAGGTTGCCAACACGCATAATCTTCGCTTCGAGACCATGATGGGCAATGGCTTCAAGCACCAGTTCCTCTGCCTTGTACTTGGAATAGACATACTTGTTCTCGTCGATGTTCTGCCCCAGCCACAAGTCCCGCTCTGTGAGCTTGACGTCTGGTATAGGCACTCCATCTACACTCAGACCTGCTATGCTGGTGGTGGAGATATGGATGAGACGGGAATTCGTTCGCAGACAGAAAGTAATCAGATGGCGGACACTCTCGATGTTGACCATCTCAATATCGTTGCCGGCAGAGAAGTGCTTCACATTGGCAACACAGTTGACAACGGTGAGTCCCTGACTGTCTATATGATCAAGGGCATCAGGCTGGGTGACTTCTGCGGAAAATGCGGTCACACGCTCTTCAATACACCTGAATGCTTCTGTCTTGCCGAAATAATAGAAGAACATGGTTTTGAGACGGTGCATCGGGTCTTCACCGTCTTTGCTGCGGAGCGGACAGAGAATGTGGCAGTCATAGTCTGTCAGCAACTCGTTGAGGATGTGAATGCCCAAATAACCGGTGGCACCCGTCAGCAGCACGTCGCCGATAGGCTGGCGGTCTCCGCTGCGGAAGACATTGAGGGTGTTCTTGCTGAGCAACGCTGAGAAGGTGGAGATATCGTGAGGACCATCCTCCTGCAACGATGACTTGCTGGCAGTTTCATGAAGGTCGTTGACATGCTTCTCCGACTGGCTTGCCACAAAGGCTGCCAATGCTCTTGGTGTCTTTTGATTGAAGAGGTCGTTGAAGACAATCTGCACACCTTGCTTGCTAGCTTCTACAATGACTTTGATGGCATTGAGGCTGGTGCCGCCTATCTCGAAGAAATCATCTAAGGCACCTACCTGCTCAATGCCAAGCACCTCGGAGAAAATACGGGCGAAGAGTTGCTCTGTCTCTCCTTCTGGAGCCACAAAGGCGATGCTGCGCTTCAACTCAGGCATGGGCAGCGCCTTGCGGTTGATTTTCCCGTTGGGTGTCATCGGCATGGCGTCAAGGCGCATATAGGCATCGGGCACCATGTATTCGGCAAGTGATGATGCGGCAAGGGCGGCGCGAATGTCGTCGTCACTGATGGCAACGCCCGCCACATTTGACGCTCCGCTTTGTGGGGAAACGTCCGAAACGGTGTAATAGAGCACCAGATGTTCGTTGCCCATCACCTTGCGAACCTCGGCGGCTGCCTGTCGGATACCTTCAATGTTGAGTGCCTTGCTTTCTATCTCTCCTAATTCGATACGGAAACCACGCAATTTCACCTGCGTGTCTATACGCCCCAAATACTCTATCTGACCTTCTTCGTTCCAGCGACAGAGGTCACCGGTATGGTACATACGGACAGGGCGTCCCCAGCGGTCTTGCTTCACAAACGGACAGTCGACAAACGACTTGGCTGTGCGCTCTGGCAACCGCCAATAGCCACGGCCTACCTGTATGCCGGCAAAGCACAACTCACCGGCAACTCCTTGTGGCACCAAATGACCGGCCGTATCTACAATGAAGTTCCAGTTGTTGGCGACACTCTGACCAATGGGGATGTTTTCTATGCGCTGTCCCGGCGGAATGCTGTAGTATGAGGTGTCGTCGGTGCACTCAGTAGGACCATAGACATTGATAATCTCGATGTGGTCGCTGTAGACGCCGTCCATCTTCTCGCCACCACCTGTCGTGAAGCGGATGGGCAGGTCGTCAAAGGTGTTCAACAGCAGACAAGTCATGGCGGTTGAGTAGCCGCCTCCCGTTATCTGATGGTCAAACAGGAACTGACGTATGGCATGGAGGTCTTTGCGTATCTCGGTAGGCATGATGTGGAACGAGCCGCCAAGCGTGAGTACGGGGTACATATCCTCGATGTGGGCATCGAATGAGAATGAGCGGTGACCGCTGATGCGGTCGGCAGCGGTCAGCTTCTCCATGTCAATGACCACGGCGATGAAATTGCGCAGACCTGCTTGATGGAGCATGGCTCCCTTGGGTTTGCCGGTGGAACCGGATGTGTAAATCATGTATGCGAGACCGTCGGGCTTTGACAAGTCAATGGGTGTGATGTCTTGGGGACATACACGCACGACCTCCGCCATGAAGTCGTCGATGAAAAACGTACGGGCTTCGGAGGTGTCGAAGTTGCCTTCTGCCTGCTTGGCGGCCAACACGTCCTTCGAGGTGATGAGAACTTTCGACTCGGAATTCTCGAGCATATAACTCAGACGCTCGTTGGGATATTCGAAATCGAGGGGAGTATAGGCGGCTCCCGCCTTGTGGATAGCCAACACCGATAATGGGAATTCTTTGGTGCGGTCAAGCATGACGCAGACAAA
>JAGCXX010000249.1 GCA_017961115.1 Prevotella sp.
AACGTGAAGGCTGTGGGTAGTTTGATGTTCACACCATGAAGCCAAGCATGCTGAAGATTTCCTTTCATCACACCGTCAATACTCAGAGGTTGGTCAGGCCAGCGATGCCAGAAGTCCTTGGGCATGTTGGGGAGGAACCTTATCAGATCCTTCTTGCTGAATGAGCCGTTGAGTGCAACGCTCATCTGTCCGGGACTGTTCTTATCAAAGGCATTGAGGTCGAGGTCAAGATTTGTTCGCAACTTCGACCCTTCCGTCTCTGCTTCCAGGTTCGTCAGGCGCAGGTGCTGGTTGGCCAAAAGGAAACCTGTGGACAGGCGGCTGATATCCACTTGCTGTTGTCCATAGCTGAACTTTCCTCCTTTCACATTCAGAGAACGCACCTCATACAGTTTCGCTCCGAGATCAAGACGACCGTCCGACAGGGTCGCTTTCTGCATCCGGGCAGCAATAAGCGTAGTGTCGGGAAGCGTGATACGAATGTCGGAACGTTGAATATCTGCCCGCTCAATGAAAGCCTTCCAGCGGAGCGGCTCACTCTCTGTCGTGTCAGGCGGGACGGTGTCGGTCAAGATGACATCCACACTCGCATCAGCCAATGACAGGCTGTTGACAAGAATCTCCTCTGCCTTGAGGTTGATGCCGTGACTCTCCAACGAAAGACTGCCAACATCTCCCTTGATATGCAGGTCGGGAATCAAGCCGTCTGTATTCAACTTCGTCTGATGGAACTCCAGCGCATCCACCTCCACCTGTCCACGAAATAAGGGAAAGAACTGCACATCGACAACTACCTGACTCGCATCAATCAAGGTGTCACGAAGGCCCTGACCATTTTGAATCACCTTCACCCCTTCAACACTCAGGTCCAAGGGAAAGGCCAGATGAACATGCTCCACACTAATCTCCATGCCTGTACGCTCAGACGCATAGGCTGCCACCTGTCTGACCGCCCAGTTCTGGAAAGGAGGGAAATAGAACAGCAGGGCAAACATTGCCAACGCGACAATCGGCGTAAGCAAGGCCACAGCAGTCCATTTTAGTGTTTTCTTCATCTTTCCCATGGAGTCGTATGGAGTTTTAACTTGCAAAATTACAGCACCTTAGAGAAATAATTCCAAAGCGAATCATCAGGAAGTGGAGCATCTATAGATATGAGCTCATGGCTGACGGGATGCTCAAACTCTATGTGACGTGCCAACAACGAGATGTTTCCATCGGGATTACTGCGACGGGCACCATATTTCAGGTCACCCTTGATAGGACAACCTATAGCAGAAAGCTGACAGCGTATCTGATGATGACGACCTGTCATCAATTGTACTTCCAACAGGTTGTAATGGTCGGAGGAAGCTATCTGGCGACAACGCAAGCGAGCTAACTTCGAATGTGGAACCTCATGGTCGTAGGCATAGCTCTTGTTCTGCTTCTCATTGCGTACCAGCCAGTGCTCCAACATTCTCTCATCTCTCATGTCGAACTTCTCACTTCCAACCTCCACAATCGCCCAATAGGTTTTATGCACCTGCCCCTCGGCAAACATCTTGTTCAGCCGGGCAAGAGCCTTACTGGTTCTCGCAAAGACCACCAATCCGCTGACAGGACGATCAAGGCGATGCACAACACCCAGAAAGACGGCTCCCGGCTTGTTGTATTTCTCCTTGATATAATGCTTTACCGTTTCCGACAGGGGCTCATCGCCAGTCTTGGCGCCCTGCACAATCTCTCCACTGCGCTTGGAAACAATCATCAAATGATTATCCTCGTAGAGTACAGTCATTGCTTGGAAATGGGATTAGGGGTTAGAGGTTAATGAAGTTACAACAGTCTTGAAGCCTGGACAAGCTGTCTTCAGCACGACTTTCCCTCCCTTTTGGCCTGCACGCAGGATGACCATAGCAGAACCATTATAGAGACAACGATGATTAACGCAATTGAGCTCATCGCTGTTGATATCACCATTGGTTACAGCGACGATACGGGCATCGCCCTCTACAGAGAAGGTAAGTTGCTGCTGGGCATTATAGACGCGGCGACCCTTGGAGTCAACGGCCGTGATACGCACATGTTGCAGATCACTGCCATCAGCTTTCCATTGGTTGTTGTCAGGTGTGGCAACAAGCTTTACCATCTTTCCGGAAGATTCCACCCGATGGCGGGCAACCTCCTTGCCGCCACTATAAGCAACAGCCTCTACCCTACCTGGCTGATAGAGCACGTCATCCCAGCGTATCTGGTTGCAAAGCCGGGCATTCTCTTTCTGATTCTGCTTACGTCCAAGGCTTTTCCCGTTAACAAGAAGTTCAACCTCGTCGGCATTGGTATAGGTAATGAGTTGCAAACGGCTACCAGGCTTCCGGTCCCAATGGTCGCTCAGACCATCATTTCCAGTCTGTACACCATTCCACATCTGGTTTCCTTTGCTATCTACCACAGCGATATGTACTACAGGCTCCTCTGGCTTAAAGAAACTTTTCATCAGGTAAGCTTTAGGCTTGGGGTCTAAGGAAATGTCGAAGACACCCTGTGCCCAGCCTTTAGCTGGCCAACCCTGACTTTCACCAAGATAGTCGATAGCACCCCAATAGGCAAGGCCAATGACCTTGTCGAGATCCATCTCGAAGAAGTTGGGACCCATGGATGCCACAGCGGCCTCACTCTGATAGAACTTCATCCATGGGAATCGACGACCGTCACCGGGGAAATACATATAGCGATAGTTATAGGCCTGAATGTCGGTCTGGATGGCGAGGTCGTGGGGCAGGGAGTCGGTATCCCAGTTGCGGTAACGGGGATGCATGGCGACGGTGACGAGACGGGTGGAGTCGTAACGCTGGAGCAGCGTCTTCTGCAACTTGTACATCGTCACGCCGAAGTCGTTGAACGGCTGGTTGGGGTCTTGCTGCAACTCGTTGCCGAGACTCCATAGGACGACGGAGGGTGAGTTGCGGTCGCGCTTGATCCACTCGGGCACGTCGTACTGCCAGAGCTGTTCGAAAGGCACCTTGCCGCCCGTGTGCTGACGCGTCCACTTGTCGTAGAGTTCGTCGACCAACAGGATGCCGTGCTTGTCGCAGAGGCGGATGAAGTCGCGGCTGTAGGGGTTGTGCGAGGTGCGGATATGGTTCATGCCGAACTGTTTCATCAGCAGGATGCGCTTCTCGATGGCCTTGGGATAGGCGGCTGCACCGAGGGCGCCGAGGGTGTGGTGGTTGGCATAGCCTTTGAGGAGTACCTTGCGGCCATTGAGCTTGAAGCCGAAGTCGGGTCCGAACTCGATGGTGCGGATGCCGAACTGGTCGCTGGTCTCATCGGCCACCGTGCCGTCGTCGCGCAGCAGCTTAGCTTTCGCGGTATATAAATAAGGTGTATCGAGGTCCCAGATCTTGGGATTCGGGATCGCGATGTCGGTAGCGATACGGGCCTCCTGCCGACGGGTACCACGATGACGCTTGATGGCGACGGTGTCGCAGTAGGCCGTCTGACCGTCGGGGTCGAGGATTTCGAGGGCGACGTGTGTGGCCTTGTTGGTGCGGTTGGTGAACTCGGCGGAGATGGAGACGTAACGGTTGTCGCACGTGGTGATGTAGAGGGGATGACGCTCGAAATAGAGGTCTCGGGGGGTGGTGACGAGGCTGACGTTGCGGAAGAGTCCGCCACCTGTGTACCAACGGGAGTTGCCGGGCTCACGGGTATCGGCAATGACCTCGATGAGGTTGTCTTCGCCGTAACGCAGACGGTCGCTGAGGTCAATCTCGAAGCCCACGTAGCCGTAGTTGGTGCCTCCGACAAGTTGGCCGTTGAGCAGGACGTCGGCGGTGTACATGATGCCCTCGAAGTCGAGGAGCACACGACGGCCTTTCATATCAGCCGATGGGGTAAGATGGTAGCGGTAATAGCCTTTGGCCATTTCTTTGAAGCCGCGACTCGACAGGCGGCTCTTGATATTCGCGGCCACATCTGTATTATCGGCTTTCTCATCAGCCGCTGGTGCCACCCAGGGTTGCTCAATCTGAAAATCATGCGGCACGTTGATCTTCCGCCACTGGCCTTCATTGTTCAGTCTGAACTCCCAACCGAAATTCAGGCATTCGGTATGTCGTTGCGCCGATGCGCCCAGCGTCATCAGCACGGCCGTTAAGCCTACAAATAGTCTTTTCATCTTACGAGCTTATAATATTCAGATCCTCCCAAGAGAAAACATCCTGTGCCGTAGT
>JAGCXX010000250.1 GCA_017961115.1 Prevotella sp.
CCGCACTACCAGGCGTATAGATGATGCCACCAAATGCCAGGGTGAGGATGCTGTCCTCACGGATGCTGTTCTCAAAAAACTTGGCGATGTGCGTGGCAAAAGGGGTTGTAGGCTCATGCCCGTAGAGCCAGGTGGGAATGCCAAGACTGACATACTGCTCCTGAGGAAAACGCTCCATCACACGGAAGGCGGATGCGAGCCAGCCATCGTCCTTGAATGAGGGTGCGGCACTAAGTTGCCGGAAAGCCTCCTCCACGTCTTCAGCACTTCTGCCCGCCAACCATGCTCCGAGATGCGTGGCTTCCATTGCGCCAGGACCGCCACCGCTGAGCATGAAAAATCCCATCTCTGTGAGGCACTTGCTGAGCAATACAATCTCATGAAATATGGGGTCTGTGCGCAAAAGGGCATGCCCGCCCATGATGCCCACGCAAAGACGGTTGTCGTGTGTCTCAAAAAACCTGTTCAGGGCGGTGTGGATGCCATGGTCGTGAACGGCTCTGGCAAGCGACTCGTTGACAAGTCGCGCTTGTTTGCCCGTTTGCATAAAATGCTGATACACAAGCGTGTCATAACAACTTGAGAAACTTGTCTCATCGTCAGGATGATATCCTTGATACAATTCACATGCAGAATAGAGCTGCTGGCGGGTGACATCGTATGGCACGGATTCCATATAGGAGATGGTGCCGTTCAGCTCATTGAAGTTTTTGGATGATATCATAAGGCTCGGTTTTGTATGTGGGGCAAGAGACTTCTTTGTTCTGGTCACAAATATAGTGTTTTTTATTCGATTTACGTTTCGTTTTGCACACTTTTTTGTAATTTTGGGGCGAAAACATAAACGTAATCCATTTTTGACCATGGCAACAGTCGACGACAAAAAAGTTATCTTCTCGATGGTGGGAGTGAGCAAAACCATCCAGCAGAACCAGAAGCAAGTGCTCAAAAACATCTACCTCAGTTTCTTCTATGGAGCCAAAATCGGCATCATCGGACTCAATGGTGCTGGTAAGTCAACGTTGATGAAAATCATCGCAGGGATAGAGCAACAATATCAGGGAAAGGTGGTGTGGAGCCCCGGCTACACTGTGGGATACCTGCCGCAGGACCCGCCGCTTGATGAAACCAAAACGGTGAGAGAGAACGTGATGGAGGGAGTGCAGCATGTCTATGATGCCTTGGCAGAATATGACGACATCAACGTGAAATTCGGACTGCCTGAGTATTATGAAGACCCTGACAAGATGGACAAGCTCATGGCACGACAGGCTGAACTGCAGGATGTCATCGACGCGACAGACGCTTGGAACATGGATTCCAAACTCGACAGGGCGATGGATGCCCTCAATTGTCCGCCGGGAGATTGGGAGGTGAAAAACCTCTCGGGTGGAGAGCGGAGACGAGTGGCGCTATGCCGCCTGCTGTTGCAAAAACCCGACGTTCTCCTGCTGGATGAGCCGACCAACCACCTTGACGCGGAATCCATCGACTGGTTGGAGCAACACCTGCAGCAATATGAGGGAACCGTCATCGCCGTCACTCACGACAGATACTTCCTCGACGATGTGGCAGAGTGGATACTCGAACTCGACAGGGGAGAGGGCATACCATGGAAGGGCAACTATTCCTCATGGCTGGAGCAAAAGAGCTTGCGCATGGCTCAGGAGGAAAAGACGGCATCCAAACGGCGCAAAACGCTCGAGCGCGAGTTGGAGTGGGTGAGGATGGCGCCCAAGGCACGTCATGCCAAGGGAAAGGCACGACTGAACTCATATGACAAGATGCTCAATGAGGAACAAAAACAGAAAGAGGAAAAACTGGAAATCTTCATCCCCAACGGACCAAGATTGGGCAACAAAGTCATCGAGGCGGAGCATGTGGCCAAGGCTTTCGGAGAAAAAGTGCTTTTCACCGACCTTAACTTCATGCTGCCTCCAAACGGTATCGTAGGTGTCATCGGTCCTAATGGGGCGGGGAAGACAACGCTCTTCAGGCTCATCATGGGACTGGACCAGCCCGACAGCGGGGCATTTCAGGTGGGAGAGACCGTGAAACTGAGTTATGTCGACCAGCAGCACAAGGATATCGACCCCGATAAGTCGGTCTATCAGGTGGTGAGCGGAGGCAATGAGACGATACGCATGGGAGGACGTGACGTCAATGTGAGGGCTTATCTCTCACGTTTCAATTTCAGCGGTGCCGACCAAGAGAAAAAATGCGCGGTGCTGTCGGGTGGTGAGCGCAACCGGTTGCAACTCGCCATCGCACTGAAACAGGAGGGAAATGTACTCCTTCTCGACGAGCCGACCAACGATATCGATGTCAATACGCTGCGCGCACTGGAGGAGGGCTTGGAGGCCTTTGCTGGCTGTGCCGTCATCATCAGCCACGACAGGTGGTTCCTCGACAGGATATGTACGCACATCCTCGCTTTCGAGGGAGAGGGCAACGTGTTCTATTTCGAAGGCAGCTATACAGAGTATGAGACCAACAAGGCGATGCGACTGGGACTGGAGGAACCTAAGCGCATACGCTACCGTAAACTGATGGAGGAATAAGACAAATGCCCGTTTTCCTTAACAAATTGTAATAATTGTTCGCTCTGTCTTCTAATAACGGATTTTTTCCTAATTTTGCACCTTCGGAAACATTTTTGAAGAGAACAGATGAAAACAATGATTGCAAGGCTTTGTGCAATGGCGCTTTTCTTCATCCTCACATGCCCCGGAATGATGGCGCAGGACAGTGTCCCCGACATGGGTATTGATGAGGAGGAAGAAATCGAGCAAGCTGCCGACCTGGACTCAATGGTGGCTCAGGATATGGCTGAATTTGACGAGATGATGGCATCCCGACACCAGGACGAGAGTGTGTATAAAGCCCTGAAAAGAAAATTTATTGAGGGCAATGTGGGCTTCATGTCGTTGGTGGCACTCGCACTTATCTTGGGATTGGCTTTCTGCATCGAGCGCATCATTTACCTCACCCTTGCCGAAGTGGACGCAAAAAAACTGATGGCTGATATCGACAGCAAAATCGAGGATGGTGACATCGAGGGGGCAAAGGACATCGCCAGAGACACACGCGGACCCGTAGCCTCCATATGCTATCAGGGATTGGCGAGAATCAATGAGCATATCGACAGCATTGAGCGCTCGATGGCATCCTACGGCCAGGTGCAGTTGTCCAATCTGGAGAAAGGGTGTTCATGGATTACACTGTTCATCGCCATCGCCCCGTCATTAGGATTCCTCGGCACGGTGATTGGCATGGTGATGTCTTTCGACCAGATACAGATGGAGGGCGACATCAGTCCCACCATCGTCGCTGCTGGTATGAAAGTGGCGCTCATCACCACCATCTTCGGTATTATCGTTGCCCTCATCCTGCAGGTGTTCTACAACTATATCCTCAACAAAATCGAAGCGATTACCACACAGATGGAGGATGCGTCCATCACGCTGCTTGATGCAATAGTGAAATACCAAAACAGAGGAAAATGAGAATGTTTGGATGGTTCAGGGGAACGGCTTCACAAAAGGTGCTGCGCATCATCGTCATGCTCACGGTGGTGGTATATCTTGCATTCTTCCTCATCGGATACAACCATCCTTATGAGGAGGATCCTGACTTCATCGAACCACGGCTGACTTCCGTGCTGATTTTCTTCGCTTTGCTTGTCGTTGTCCTCGCTGTAGCGGTGACAGCATGGGCCATGTTGTCCGACTTTCGCAAAAGGGCGTCACTTGCAAAGAAAGACAAACGTTTGCCGACTTCTGGCCTTGTAGCCATCATTGTTGCTGTCACGGTTGTCATGATGCTTGTCTCCTATTGGGTTGGGTCGACGACAGCCATAACGGTCAATGGAAAAGACTATGCTGACACTGCCAAACTGAGGTTGGCGGATATGTTCGTTTTCACATCTCTGGCCTTGATGGCCATCGCCGCTGTGGCAGCGGCAGCATCAGCCATCAGGACTCAATTCCGCAAGAAAAGATGATGAAGTTGAGACGACGCAGACAGCGCAGGGTGCCTGGCATCAACATGGCTTCCATTGCAGACATCTCATTCACCTTGCTCATCCTGTTCCTCGTGGTGACGTCGATGGATGACGATAAGGGACTGACACGATTGTTGCCGCCCCTTGCAACGGATTTGTCGGAACTGCCGGAAGTGACGGAGAGAAACGTGATGAAAATCGAACTGATGGCAGACAACAGTTTGATGATACAGGGGGAAAAGTCCAACCTGAAAGAGGTCAAGGATAGGGTGATGGCTTTTGTCGACAATCCGGACAATTTGCCTGACCTGCCCGAAAAACATGCGGTGGATATCGACCTGTTGGGAGAATGCATGATTACCGACGGGCATGTCATCCAACTGGAGGCGGACAACAAAACAGATTACGAGACATATTTCAAGGTGCAGGATGCCATCGTGGCGGCTTATCGCCAGCTGCGTGAGAATCTGGCTCAGCAACGTTTCCATACCTCCTATTCGGAATGCAATGAGTTGCAGAGGGAGGCAATCAGAACATACTATCCACAGCGTGTCTCTGAAGTATACAATACGGAAGGAGGCACACCATGAGTATGTTCAAGAGAAGAGAGCGCAGGCAACCCGAACTCAACATGCAGTCACTGCCCGACCTTATCTTTACCGTCCTGTTTTTCTTCATGTTGGTCACCACCATGAGAAGTGTGCCGGTGAAGGTGAGGGTCCAGTCGCCAGAGGGGACAGTGGTGACCCCATTAAAAAAGCAAAGCACCACTCTTTATATCTTCGTGGGCAATGCACCAGGAAAAAACGATTCCGTCATCATACAGGTGCATGACAAGTATGTGCCGCTTAGTCAGGTTGCCGCAAGTGTGGCCAACTATCGCGAGATGTTGCTGCCTGATGAGCGGGAACTGATGACGGTGTCGATGAAAATCGACCGCCACGTGCCCATGGGGGTGGTCAATGAGGTAAAAATGGCCCTAAGGGAGGCAGATGCGCTCAGAGTTCATTACTCTGCACTGAGAGAGCCCAAATCAAAACAGGAATAATCCCGAATCAATTTGATGGGTAGCATGAATGGATTGTTCTCAGCATATAGCCGTGAACGCCAAGAATGCTATGATGAGTATGAGTTTAATCTTGTTCATTTTCGCCAATCATTTTTCTTTTTGATGGGAAAGGCGGCACATCAGATACCAGATATCCACTCCGATGGTGAATGACGACGGATAGGATTTGGTGCCATCTGCAAGTTTGAAAAGGTGTGTGAGGTTTTGTGTGTAATTCACAGTGACAGGTCCGATGCCTGCGGTCAGCAACCACTGCACCCCGACATGCGAGGTGTGAAAATGATGCTTTTCAGATTTGTCTTCCCCTTTGTAGCGGAATTTATATTTGCTCCCGCCGGCATATAGCCCGAGTCCCGTCTGCAAGGAGAGCCAACGCTTGGGGGTCTGGATTCCCACCAGCAATGGTATGCGTGCGGCGTACAAAACAAGCTCATTGTCATCCACCCCGGATCCTGTTGGCACGAAATCTATGCGGTTGTCCGAACTCTTGGCCAGATGGTCATTAGAGAAAGCATAGGTGGTGCCCACAAATTGCAATCCCACGGTATAACCAGCCAGACCCCTGTAGAGGTTTCTTGAGAATTGCAGAAAGGTGACGCCGCCTTCATTTTGCCTGAGAAAACCGTTCCTGAGATGAAACGGCGATTGGCTGCCTTGAAACATGCCGTCAGACAATCGTGTGGAGCCAAACCAAACCATAGAGGTCTGGGGAACATAACGTTCCTCGTCTTTTTCGTAATAGCTGTTGTCCGCATAGGGAGCCAGCAGCATGAATAGTCCGCCCGCACTCCATTTCAACTTTTCATCTGGAGAGATTTTCTCTTCAGATTGCGCCATACCCAACATGGTGACAAGTGTGAAAAACAGCGTGAAGACGTATTTCATGATCAAATTACTTTATCAATTGCAAATTCAATGCAAAGGTAGGCAGATAATCCGTTTTTTTGCCTATCTTTGGCACAAAAAAGCAATAAGGAACTGATATGAGACCATTATCTGACCGCACGGCGGGCTTCACCGACTCCATCATCCGCCGCATGACACGTATCAGCAACCGCCATGGAGCCATCAACCTCTCACAGGGGTTCCCCGACTTCGACCCGCCAAGGGAACTGACCGACAGGCTGGCGGAGATGGCTCCACATGGTCCCCACCAGTATGCCATCACCTGGGGAGCGCAGAACTTCCGCGAGGCGCTGGCACGGAAACAGAGCCGGTGGACGGGGCTGCCCATCGACCCCGACCAGAACATCGTGGTGACATGCGGCTCCACTGAGGCGATGATGGCGGCGATGATGACCGTCGTCAACCCGGGCGACAAGGTGGTCATCTTCTCCCCTTTTTATGAGAACTACACGGCGGACACCATCCTGACAGGAGCGGAACCAATCTATGTGCCGCTTGTCCCGCCTTCCTTTGACTTCGACCCCAACCTCCTGGAGGACGCGTTCCGCCAGGGTGCCAAGGCACTGGTACTCTGCAATCCGTCGAATCCTACGGGCAAGGTGTTCTCGCGGGAGGAACTGGAGGTAATCGCCGACATCGTCATCCGTCACGACGGCTATGTCATCACCGATGAGGTGTATGAGCACATCGTTTATGAACCCCACCGCCACGTCTATATCTCCACCCTTCCCGGCATGTGGGAGCGCACCATCTCATGCAGTTCGTTGTCGAAGACCTACAGCATCACGGGATGGCGGCTGGGCTATGTCATCGCCCCGGAGCGCATCATCGACCGGGTGAAGAAGGTGCATGACTTCCTGACCGTCGGGGCCGCCGCACCGCTGATGGAGGCTGCCACAGTGGGACTATGTTTCCCCGACAGCTATTACGATGGGCTGCGCGACCACTACACCCATATGCGCGACCTCTTCTGCGACGGTCTGCGAGAGTTCGGCCTCCGTTTCACCAAACCGCAGGGTGCCTATTACGTGCTGCTCGACGTGTCGGAATATGGTGTGAGCGATGACCTGCGCTTCTGCGAGTGGCTGGCGGAACACGTCGGCGTAGGTGCCGTTCCCGGCAGTTGCTTCTTCAGAGAAGACGTGCGGCATCTCATCCGCTTCCATTTCGCCAAGAAGGACGAGACGTTGACGGCTGCCCTCGACCGCCTGTCGGAGCTGGATGCCAAGGCAAGACGATATGTAGAGCGCGTGTGACATCAACAGCCGGAGTGGGAGATACGTCAAATGTACATATTCCCATCTAAACAACAGAAATCAACGACAAGGCCGATGGGCATGTCTTTCCATTCAAGAAAAAATTAACAGTATGAAAAAAATAATCGCGTTTGTCATTTTGGCAATACAATGTGTTGGGGCGATGGCCCAAAACAATGTGGAGAAAAACGTACACTCCGAGGTGATGGCATGGAGCAACATCACGGGGGTGAGGATGGATGGTGAACTCATTGACTTCGAGTCTGCCCTCTGCGTGGGCATTCCTGGCGGAAAGATGGAAAAGACTGGACGTGAACGGCAGAGCAATGTCAGATATCAACGGAATGGACAAACACAGGTTGTGGACATCCCACTGCATGGCGCACATTTCCATCAGGAGGTGACTGACAGCAATCGGCAGGTCTGGATAAGGTTGGGTGCCGAAGCTGACAAGACGCTTCAAGAGGGCGCTTTCTTCAGCATGGCTTTCACTCCCAAGTACTACGCCGACGCCAAAATTAAAGCGTCGGGGAAGAAAGTGATGGTGAGTGCCAAGGAACGCCACCTGACTTTGACATTCAATAAGAAAGTGACAACTGCAATAAGG
>JAGCXX010000035.1 GCA_017961115.1 Prevotella sp.
ACGTTCAATGCTCCTATGGTTGACTTGGACTTCTCTGTGAACTACGAGTCTGATGCCATCACACGCCTGGAGAAAATCGGATTCTCTGCCAATCTGTCTGTCGCACTGACCTTCGCAAAGGACCTACAGGGTGCGCTAAGCGACATCAGCCGCCTTTCGATCACTCTTCCACAATGCCTGCTACTGGGAAAGGCGGCCTGGAACGGGGATTCTATCAGTGCCATTAACAACACCTATGAACTGAGAGACGTGAAGACTTCCGAGGGCGTGAGGCTCATCATCAATGTCGTGGGTGTTGACCTGTCGGAGAAAAAACCCGACGGCAGTTATATGACCTATAAGCAAGGGGAGGGACTGCAGTTCCATGGTGCTCTCAATATGTCCGTGGGGGTCATGGAGTCGGCCATCGATTTCGACAAGGTGGCTGAAGCCAATGACCTGTCGGTAAGCGGTACTGCTGTCCTCGACAATTTCAGCGTGACAAGTGCAAGAGGAGGATTCACACCAGTCAGAGACTTCGACCAAGTAGGCGGAGTGTCGCTACGCAACGTACCGTCGTTCCTCAATGATGATGAGGTCAACCTCGACCTGTACGACCCCCAACTCAACATCGACATATTCAGCAGCGTGCCGTTCGCAACCAAGATGACTGGTGCCATCGTGTCGAAAGACATGAAGGGAAATGTGCTCCGACGCATCGATGTGCCACAGTTCTCCTACAAGGCAAACGGACACAGCATCGTCAGCCTCAGGCGCAGACCTGCATCACACGAGAGCGACACCACAGTGGTGGTACTGCCTGAGATATGCGACATCATCCGCAACATCCCCGACAGCATTGCTCTGGTCGACTTGGTGGGCGTGGGTGATGACAACGAGACTGCAGAAATCACTTTGTCAAAATACTACGAGGGAAGACTGAGACTGTCGGTGGCTTCGGGCATCTCGCTCGGCAGCGATGCAGTCATCGTGTATAAAGATGACTACCGGGGATGGAACGACCAGTTCAAGGACATCCGATTCGTGGAGACAGAGAGCGAGGGAAAGAAAAACATCGATGGCTTTATCAGGGTCTATGCCAATGTTGCCAATAAGATTCCTGCCTTCCTCACACTCAAGGCATATGGTATCGACATCAACGGCAATATCGTAGGTCCCGACAAACTGGAAGTTGAGGTGGAGAAGGTTATCAAGGCTTCTTCCGACGGAAAGACGGCTGCAAAAACCGAAGAGGTAATCAACATCAGACCTAAGGACAACAACGTGTTCAAAACGCTCGACGGATTGGGATTCCGCGTGGAAATGGCTGCCCGTGATGGCAATCAGCAGGTGGAGGGAGTGAAACTCAACGCTTATCACCAGACCATCAAGATAACTGATATCAAGGTGCAGAAATATGGCAAAATGGCCGTTGACCTCAATTAATCACTAATCATCGTTAAGGATATGAAATCATATGCAAAATATATGGCTGTGGCCATCTTGACTGCTTGCTCTGCAATAGCCAATGCCCAAGACTTGAAAACAGGGTACTTTTCCGACCACTTCCTTTACAGGCATGACCTCAACCCGGCAATTGCCAATGACTCCAATTATTTCTCCATTCCCGTTGTGGGCAATGTCAACATGATGATGATGGGTAATTTCGGATACAGTGACCTGGTGAAGAAAAACCCACTCTATCCCGAAGAGAGCAACAAGAAAATGACATCTTTCCTCAACCCATATCTCAGCAACCCATTGAAAGGCTTCGCCTCGGGCGACAACAAAATCAATGGAGAGATGAAGATGACGGTCTTCTCTGTGGGATTCAAGAAATGGAAGGGCTACAACACCGTGGAACTCAATGTGAGGGGACAGGCAAACGTCAAGGCGCCTTTCAAACTCTTCCAGTTTGCCGCCGATGCCTCCAATAGCCATTATGATATCGGCAATATCAGTGCCAGCGCACAAGCTTTCACCGAACTGAGTTTCGGACATTCAAGACAGTATGACCGCAAACTGCGTGTGGGAGCCAAGGTGAAACTGCTCGTGGGTGTTGCCGACATCAATGTGAAAATGGAGGATGTGGATGCAGACCTCAGCAAAAAGGACCAATGGACCGTCAAAGCAAACGCTGAGTCGCATGTGAGCATGAAGGGGTTCAAATACCTCAGCAAGACCGAGGACTACAATGCCGCCCCTGGCACATATCAACAAATTGATGATGTGGACATAGACGGCGCAGGCATCTCTGGATTCGGTGCTGCTATCGATGCCGGTGCTGTATATAAGGTGAATGACGACCTTACCGTCAGTGCTGCCGTACGTGACCTTGGCGCAATCATGTGGTCGAACGACTACTATGCCGCCAACGATGCCAAGTCGTTTACTTTTGACGGATTCCATGATGTGACGGTGGGTGAGGATTCACCGGGTGTCCTCGATGATAAGGCTGACAGGTATGCCGACCAGATGCTTGACTTCATCAATCTGCGTGACAAAGGCGACAAGGGGTCAAGAATAACGGGCTTAGGTGCCACGGTGATGGTGGGAGGCGAATATATCGTCCCAACATACAGAATACTAAAGGTTGGTCTGCTGGGAACGGCCCGCATCAATGGCCCGTACTCATGGGCTGAGGGACGGCTCTCCGGCAATATCTCTCCTGTGAAATGGTTTGATGGTTCCGTAAGCCTCGCCGTCAACAACTATACGGCAAATTTCGGATTCCTGGCCAACTTCCACACCAAGGGATTCAACTTCTTCGTCGGCATGGACAGCCTGCTTGGAAAACTGAGCAAGGAGATGATTCCGCTGTCATCCAACGGTGGTGTAGCCTTTGGATTCAACGTGGTGCTCTGAGGCACTGACAGAAGGAATCTTTATGATAGGTCGACAACAGTGATGCCGGCTCCGCCAAATTGCACGTGCTCGTCGTGGTAGGATTCCACGGCGGGCACTGTTGCTAAATACTGCCTGATCAGTTGGCGCAGAATACCGGCTCCCGTACCATGGAGGATACGCACACGGCTCATCCCCACGAGGATGGCGTCATCGATAAAATAGGTCACGGCATTGATGGCTTCGTCACCACGCATCCCCCTTACATCAAGGTCTTGCTTGAAGTTAAGCTTATGGTCGTCAATGGTCTCACGGGTTTGACGGCCAACAGCCATATATGAGGGTGCCTGTTCCTTGACAGGCATTTCGGCACGCTCAAGACGCTCCGTGCGCATCTTGGTGCGCATATCGCCAAACACCACGCTGGCCATCTTGCCTTGGATGCTCTCAATGCGCCCCACAGTCGTGAGTCCTTTTATCCTTACCGTATCTCCTACTTTCAGGGGCTCCGACTCTATGGTTTTCTTGGGGGTGGAAGGGGTTGTCGCAACGGGTTGGGCGGCTTTCTCGCGGCGGCGTTTCTCACGGCGCTCCTTGCGTTCCTGTATCTGCTTGATTTTCTTTGAGACCAGTTCGTCGGCGGCTCCCTCGTCAATACTTTGCACCTCCTCGCGGAAATCGGTCAACTGCTCGCGGATACGGCGGGTCTCTTCCTTCTCCGCCTGATGCTCGCGTATCTCCCGGATGGTGTTCTCTATGCGGCGGTTGCTCTCTGCCAACAGTTCCTCTGCCTCTTGCTTGGCACGGGCGAGGATGTTCTTTCGGCTCTCATGCAGCTGCCTTATTTCTTCCTCGTATCGGGCAATGGTGGCCTCCATTGTCTTCTCGCGCTGATGGATGGTCTGACGCTTCCCTTCCCAATAGCGCTTGTCGCGGACAATGTCCTGAAGGTATTTGTCACTTTGGATATAGTCGCTGCCGACAATCTCGGAGGCATCACGGATGACCTCCTCGGGAATCCCTGTCTTACGGGCAATCTCAATGGCAAACGAACTGCCTGGCCTACCTATCTCAAGTTGGAATAATGGGCGCATCTCATGCCGGTCATATAGCATCGCGCCGTTGGCTACACCGGGATGCTCCTCTGCAAAATGCTTCAGGTTCTGATAGTGGGTGGTGATGACACCCCATGCCTTGTGCTTCCAAAACTGCTTGAGCACGGATTCGGCGATGGCACCACCGATTTGTGGTTCAGTGCCGGTGCCAAACTCATCGATGAGCAGTAGCGTTCGGGAATCGGCGTGACGCATCATCATCTTCATGTTGAGCAGATGGCTGGAATAGGTGCTCAAGTCATTCTCTATGCTCTGCTCGTCGCCGATGTCTATCATGATACGCTGGAAGATACCTGCACGCGAACGGTCGCCTATGGGGATAGGCAATCCGCATTGCAACATATACTGAAGCAGACCGACAGTCTTCAGGCAGACGGACTTTCCGCCGTCATTGGGACCGGAGATAATCAGGATATGTTTCTCGGCTGTCAACATGATGTCGAGGGGAACGACCTTCTTGCCTTGCTTGGCTAACGACAGCTGCAGTAGCGGATGGACAGCCCTAATCCAGTCGATATGTGGAGTGTTGCCTACTTCTGGTTCAATTGCCGA
>JAGCXX010000251.1 GCA_017961115.1 Prevotella sp.
CTTCATGCTCAAGTTGAACCATGATATCACCGAGAAACTGAAGTTCACCCTAAAAGCCACCGTGAGCGACCAGATTGTCAATGGTCAGGGAACACAGGGCGACACCTATAAGATTCGTACCACTCAAGCCCTCACCTCTGTGGCTACAAAGGGCCTGTCGGAGTTTATTACCCCCGACTTCTCCAGCATGAGCGATGAAGAGTATGAGGAGTGGCAAAACAGCCAACTGACTCTTGCCGAGCAGGCCAAGCGTTACTGGCGCAAGCGCAATCAGCGCAGGTTTGGCTTCAACGCTGCTCTTGACTGGAACATCATCAAGGAACTTAAGGGTCATGTGGAAGCTGGTTACGACTATCAGTTCAACGAGGTCAAGAACTGGTGGGGCAGCACCACCAACCAAGCCTCCTATGTCGGCGGTCTTCCCCTCGCCGACTGGCGCAAGACCAACACACGTACCGTGCGTGAGAGCGTCACGCTGACTTACGACAAGCGTTTCAAAAATGTTCACCGACTGAACGTAATGGTGGGTCAGGAGTACAGAAACACGATGAGCGACAACAACTACATGTATGGTACCCGCTACAGCAAGTCGATGGCGCCTGATGATGTGTTTGCCAACTTCGCACAGCAAGGCGATGGCGGTATCCTCAGAGACGAAAGTACAGTAGATGCCGACCAGCGCAAGTTCTCCATCTTCGGACGTGTCAATTACGATTTCATGGACCGCTACCTGCTCACCCTCACCTTCCGTGAGGACGGCAGTTCGCAGTTTGCCCACGGTCAACAGTGGGGTTTCTTCCCCGCTGCCGCCGCTTCATGGCGTATTATCGAGGAGCCATTTATGGAGAAAACCAAAAAATGGTTGTCCAACCTGAAACTCCGTCTTTCCTATGGTAAGGTGGGTAATGACAAGATAGGCAGTCTGACCTTCCGTCAGGACTACAGCCTCAACAGCGGAAGCAAGCGCTATGGTGTTGGCGAATCACCCAATACCGACCTCTCCGCTTCTGCCACTCTCGCCAATCCTTTCATCACCTGGGAGAAACGCACCACCCGCAACATCGGTCTCGACTTCGGACTCTTCCATGAGCGTCTGAGCGGTAGTGTGGAGTACTACTGGAACAACACCTCCGACCTGCTCATCAACCATCAAATCACCGCTGCCGGTTACACTTCGGTGTGGGAGAACTGCGCGGAGACCAGCAACAAAGGTTTTGAGGTGAGTCTCAACGCCGTGCTTCTCCAGAAGAAGAACTACACACTGAATGCCAACTTCAACATCGGCTTCGACAAGTCGAATGTGGAGAAGGTGGGTGCTGGTCTCAACGAGATGACCTTCGCTTCAGGATGGGCCGGCACCGACAACCGCAACCAGCAGGACTACATCGTACGCGTGGGCGAGCCTATCGGTCTGATCTACGGATGGAAGACCGACGGCTACTATACCACAGCCGACTTCAGCAATTATGATGCTGCCACCAACACCTACAGTCTGAAAGAAGGCGTGCCTACTACAGCCCTCCTCGGCGGTGCCATCGGCATCCGTCCCGGTACAATCAAACTGATGGATATCAGCGGACCCAACGGCACTCCCGACGGTGTGGTTGACACCAACGATATCACTGTCATCGGTGACACCAACCCCAGTTTCTCTGGCGGTTTCGGTCTGAGCGGCACCATCTATGATTTCGACTTCTCAGCCAACTTCACCTACACGGTAGGCAACGACATCTACAATGCCAACAAGATAGCCGCATCACAGCAGTATCGCTCGGGTACCTATCCCAACATGCTCAACTTCATGCGGCAGGCCAACAGTTACTCATACATGAATCCGCAGAACGGTACCCTCCTCACCAGCCTTGAGGACCTCGCCTTCTTCAACGAGGGTGGCAACGGTCAGCCTGCTAAGGAATACTGGAGCCCCTATTCATTCGGCAGTGCTGTGGTTATGCCTACCGACTGGGCCATCGAGGATGCTTCATTCCTTCGTCTGCAGAGCGTGACTATCGGTTACACCCTTCCTACGAACCTCACCAAAAAGATTGCCATCCAGCGTCTCCGCTTCTATGTGACCGGTACCAACCTCTTCTGTATCACCAACTACTCCGGATACGACCCCGAGGTCAGCTCCTATTCGCGCAACAGCAGTTACTCCGGCCTCACTCCCGGTATCGACTACTCGTCATATCCTAAGAGCCGCGCCTTCACATTTGGTGTGAACGTGACATTATAATATATAAGATGAAAAGGATTAAAGGAAACAATATTATGAAACTGAGCAATAAATATATCGCGACAATCGCCATAGGTGCCCTTGCCCTGACCTCGTGCAGCGACATGCTCGACGTGACCTCTCCCTCGAAGAAGGACGATGCCACCGTGTTCGCCAACGAGGAATACACCCTGCAAGCCCTCTATGGAGCTTACAACCTGTTTGGGCAGGACTCATATACCTCGCGTATGTGCGGTGTCTATATGCAGAACACCGATGTCGAGGCCAGTGCTCCGAGTGCCGGTGTGCCCAGCAGCGACCGCCGTGCCGTATGGTCACTTCAGTCTACAGCCATCACTGGTTTCAATGACATGACCAACATGTGGAACCACAACCTGCAGGCCATCGACCGTGCCAACCAAGTGATTGAAGGTATCAACAACAGCAGCATCGGCTCCTCCGAGGAGATGCAGCAAATGAAAGGTGAGGCCGTCTGTATCAAGGCCTACCGCTACTATCTGATGTGCGGATTCTGGGGCGACGTGCCTCTCTATGAGGTAGCTTCTAAATGGGGTGGTGACCTTGACAAGCCCCGTGCCGACAAATTCCTGGTCTATAGCCGCATTCTGCAAGAACTCGTCGACATCGAGCCCAGCATGAAGTTCTCTGACGCCAACTCTGGTGGCATCGAGCGCATGAACCGTGACTTCGCTATCGGTATGATTGCTCGTCTGGCGCTGTTCCGTGCCGGTTATGCCAAGACCTTCGACAACCAGATGAAGCGCGCCGACGATTACCTCGACCTGGGCAACGACAGTCTGGCTGTCACCTACACCAACCTCAGTGGCGCCACAGTCACTGCTCGCTCTCACAATGAGTATGTGCAGATGGCGAAGGACTACTGCCAGAAACTCATTCAACTGAAGCCCCGCTCGCTATATCCTGACTTCATCACACCGTTTGCCAACGAGAACTCCTACACCAAGGAGAACAATGCCGAGATTCTCTACGAAGTGGCATTTGTGGAGTCGATGGGTGGTGATGTGGGATGGAGCATCGGTGTGACCTGTGGCGGCAGTTGCGCCAACGGCACTACGACCAACCAGGTGGGTCTTACCCCTTCCTACTATCTTTCTTTCGGTGACTACGACCAGCGCCGCGACGTGACCTGCGGCAAATGGCAGCATCAGAACGACGTTGTCTATCCCACTGAGGGTACTGGCATGGGTATCGGCAAATGGGACCGCGCCCTCGCCACCAAGGCACTCGGTTCAAGTTCGTCGAAGGGTACCGGCATCAACTATCCGCTGATGCGCTACTCCGATGTGCTGCTCATGCTGGCAGAGGCCGAGAATGAACTCAATGGTCCGACAGCACTCGCCAAGGATGCCCTTACCCAGGTGCGTGCACGTGCCTTCCGCAACAGTCCCAACTACACAGAAGATGTGACCAACTACGTGGGTCGCCTCAACTCCAAGGAAGACTTCTTCAATGCCATCGTCGATGAGCGCGCATGGGAGTTTGGCGGTGAGGGACTTCGCCGTTTCGACCTCATCCGTTGGAACATCTACGGACAGAAGATTGAGCAAGCCATGCGCACGATGCTTTGCTGGGGTATTTCCACTTACGAAGACCTGCTCGCTCTTCCCGAGGTTCAGGCAACCTTCCCAGAAGCCCAGAACTTCGTGAAATACGCCGACAAACTGTGGTGGAAGCGTGTAGGTGCCACCAATACTAACGCTGATTTGGTGTGGTATGATGGCAAATACCGTCCGGAAGCCGATGACGAGACGATGGAGGCCGACGGTTGGATGTATCAGGAAGTGGTGGGAACATCCACCTACCGCAGCCGTTGGGGCACGCAACTCATCAAGCGTGTGACCACCTATTCCTACAACGGAAAGGAATACACCTCATGCACCAAAACCAAGGATGCCGCCACGGGCGCGACACATTATCTGCTCGGCACCGCCCCGGCATCGGTAGAATTTGACCTGGAAAGCGGCGGAGCATCAGGCGTGACCCGTACCGATTCCTATCAGGCCAGTGACTATGCCACCCGCCTCTACCGCGGCTATGCCAATGGTGCCCTGACAAAGAACGACAAGAACGTACCGTTCCTCCTGCCCATCAGCGTGACAACGCTCAACTCGAGTTCCGTGCTCAGCAACGACGGCTATGGCATTCTTGCCAATGAGACCGGCGAGGGCATCAACTACGTGGTGGCTACCATCGTAAAAGATAACTATTAATACCGACCAAGCGATATGAAAAAGATATTCAAATCCATGCTGCTTTTCATGGCCGTGGCCATGGGTGTGAGTTTCGTTGCCAGTTGCAATGACGACGATAACCTCCCTGCCATGGACGGTCTGTTCCGCCCTGTCATCAACGAGAGTGACAACATCACCCACGGACTGGATGAGGACAACAATGCCTATATGATCATCAACTGGGACAATTACAAGACCGCCAACCAATACACAGTGAAGATAGAGGCCAGTGACGGCAGCGACACCCGTGAGGTGGTCACCGACACGACGTTCTACCGTTTCGACAATCTCAAGTATGACAAGGAATACAACATCAGTCTGATAGCTGGCAACACCAGCAGTGGACTGCAGTCGAAGCCGTTCACGTTGACGACAACATCTCTTGATTATCCTACCAGTCTGTCTACACTGCAGGCCACCGACATCATCGACAATGCCGCACGCATCCGTTGGAGTGCCAAAGGTGACTACGACTACCTGCGTGTGTATAAGGACAGCAACGACTCACTGGTGAAGGAAGTGACACTGGACGCTAATAAACTGGCTGCACTCTCAGTCATCGTCGACAATCTGCAGCCCCGCACCGCCTACCGCGTGGAGGCCTACAAGGGCGACAGCTACCGTGGCAAACGCCGTTTCACGACGGTAGCCTCGGAGAGTTTCTCCGGTGCTGTCATAGACCTCCGCTCAGTACCTGACAGCGTTACCAAGACCTATTTCAGTTCTGAGCAGTTGGCTTACGACGTAGAAGCCAACGCTGGTGAGAACCTCACTTATGTGCTCAAGGGCGGTTTCCAGTACAAAGTCTCCGGAGGAACGGCGCTTCCAAGCACCACCAAGAAGATCAAGTTTGTCACCGGACTCACACTGGAGGGCAATGCCATCTTCCTGCAGTCGGGTGGTTTCACCATGGCTTCAGAGGCACAGATCAACGAGGTGGAATATGAGAAAATCGACTTCGTCAGCGACCGTGTCAACAGCGGCGACTATGCTGTGGAAACAAACCATGACAAAGGTTGGGGCGGACGTCAGGTATTCAATGTCAACGGCACCAAAGCCACGATGAAGAGCCTCACCTACAACAGCTGCTCCTTCACCGGCTACCGTGCTGTCTGCCGTGCCCAGGCCGCTACCGACGCTGTCAACAACATCACCTTCAACAACTGTCTGATCAACTGCATTGGCGACCAGGGCGTGATTACCACCACCAACAGGGAAGCCGACTGGCAGAGCGTGACCATGCGCGACTGCACCATCACCAACATCGTGATGCTGTGCGACCTGCGCTCCACGCTCAGCACGCTCAAGTTCACCATCGAGAACTGCACCTTCTGCTATGCACCGATTGAGACGACTGCCAATGCCAACACCCCGATGTTCCGTCTCGGTTCGGGCAATGTCGACCTGACCATCAAGAACACCCTCTTCGGTCCGTCGATGATGACCTTGGACAGCTCCGGTGGTGACATCTATCCTTATCAGGCCGGTACGGTGGGTTCGATTCTGCTCTCAGGCACACCTGCCAACCTCAATGTCGACAACAGCTACAAGAGCAACTTCATCTATGTCGACATGAACACCACTGGTGAGGGCGACCCGAAGATCTATCCGATTGAAGGCCTCGGCGAACTCAGCCTGAGTGAGAAAGACCTATGGAGCAACCCCGCTGGCGGTGAGTTCAACATCGTAGGCTCACAGTCGGGCGTCGACCTCAAGACCCTCGGCGACTCACGCTGGCAATAATCCCCTGTCAATTCCATTCATACTGGCACGCACATGACATGGCGTGCCAGTATTTTTAAAAGTCAGTTTTATCATTTTCCATGTTTTCAAAGAATACACTAACTGCTATCGCCGCCGCACTGTTGGCCGCCATTTCCCTGCATGCCCAAGAGAAGACACCTGCCTTCCCCGGTGCCGAGGGTTTTGGACGCTATGTCACCGGCGGCCGTGGGGGTAAGGTCTATCATGTGACCAACCTCAACGATTCTGGCACGGGTTCTCTGCGGTGGGCGCTCGGCCAGAATGGCACGAAGACCATTGTCTTCGACGTGTCGGGAACCATCCACCTGAAAAGTGCCCTGAGCATCAACAAGGGCAATGTCACCATCGCTGGGCAGACTGCACCTGGCGACGGTATCTGCGTGGCGGACTATCCTGTCTCGGTAAGTGCCAACAACATCATTATCCGCTATATGAGGTTCCGTCTCGGCAACAACAATGTGAAGGTCAATGGGGCCGACGGATGGGATGCTCTTGGCGGTCTCGACCACTCCGACATCATGATTGACCATTGCTCGGTAAGTTGGAGCATCGATGAGTGCCTCTCGTTCTGTGGCAACAAGAATATCACCGTGCAATGGTGCATCGTATCGCAGAGCCTGCAGGATGCCGGGCATTCCAAGGGCAGCCACGGCTACGGCGGCAACTGGGGCGGCAGTGGTGCTTCGTTCCACCACAACCTGATGGCGCATCATGAGAGTCGTGTGCCACGCCTCGGTCCACGATACACCACCCAACTCGACGAGCGGATGGACATGCGCAACAACGTGTTCTATAACTATGCTGGCAATGGCTGCTATGGTGGTGAGGCAATGACGGTGAACATCGTCAACAACTACTATAAGCCGGGTCCCGGCACCGCACAAATCGGCACCACCAAGCAGAAACGCATTGCTGCTCCCAACATCCGTACTACTTCCTATGTGGAGAGTTACAAAGACTATGCTCCCACTCTCCATATCTGGGGAAAATACTTCGTTGAGGGCAATGTCAATCCGAAATACAGCGATGTGACGAACAACAACTGGAATTTCGGTGTCTACAACCAGATTACCGCAGAAAACAACGACGGACTTTACAACCAAGAGGTAAAAGACTCCATCAGACTCGCTGAACCCATGGACTACATCCTCACCACCACCCACACGGCAGAGGATGCCTATGTGAAAGTGCTCGAATTCGCTGGAGCATCGCTGAGCCGCGACACTTATGACGCCTATATTGTCGATGAGACCCGAAACGGACTCGCCACCTATACTGGAGCAGGAAACCACAAGGGCATTATCGACTCTCAGGAAGACCTGAAACCTGCTGATGCTGGTGATGACTGGAGCGCATGGCCCATCCTCAACAGCACTGTCGCTCCCACAGACACTGACGGTGACGGCATGCCCGACGCATGGGAGACTGCCCACAGCCTCAACCCAAACGATGCCGGTGACGGAGCCAAAGTAGGCACTGATGGCTACACCAACCTCGAGACCTACCTCAACTCACTTGTGGCTGACATCACTGCTGCGCAGAATGAGGGCGGCACATCCGGTGGCAGCACCACCAATATCAGCGGTGGGGAAGAGGTGAGTGTCTACGACATTTCTCCCGAAACCTCCAATGGTGACTGGACTTTCAATAATGGGTTCAGCATTGCCAGCGGCGGCAGGGGTTATGCCGAAGGCTCCTCCTGCGGTATCTCAGGCATCAAATACTCTCGTAATGCCACCTACACCATCAATATTCCCAATGGCATCACAATTACCCGCGTGGATGTGATTGGCTACAGCAACGATGATAGTAGCACCGCTTACATCGAGCAGTTTGGCAGCAATACCTATACTGCCACCGACTATGTGCTGCCCTCAAGGAAAGGCGGTGTCTCAGTGACCCACAGCATCAATCTTGCTGTTCCCGCCACAAGCAAAGCCGCTTTTGTGGCCAAGGACGCACAGATTGTTGCCAACCTTAGCCTGTACAGCGGCACGCTGGGCATCCATGAGCAAACTATTACCATTGCTGGCGGAAATGATGTCTATTCCCTCGACGGACGGCTCATCTTGCGCCATGCCAACGACAACGCAGTTCAGTCACTCGCACCTGGCATCTATATAGTAGGGCACAGGAAAGTGGTTGTTAAATAGTTAAAGTAGTTAAGAGGTTAAAGAAATTAAGCATATGATTCGTATGTCGTTATCTTTTTCTTTGAGGCATCATCTTAAGAGTGTCATCACTTTTTCCCTGCTGACCATAGTCAGCATGTCTTGGGGCAATGACATCAAACTGACTTCGCCCGATGGGCAGATGCAAGTTGTCGTGCATGGCGGTAAGCAACGGTTGACTTGGGAGGTGTCACACAGCGGAACACCTGTCCTCGCTGAGTCTGAAATCGGACTCAACGGCCCGCTGAAGTCAATGACTTCATCTACAAAATCCATCCAACCAAGCTACATCTCCAACCGCATGATGCCCGATCCGTTCCGTACCGCCATCATGCGCAACAAGGAGTTCACAGTGGAATTCCGTGTCGACAATGAGACAGCAGCATATCGCATCAGCCTCAACCAGCGCAAGACCATCAACGTGACGGAGGAGATATCGGAATGGAACTTCGCCGGCGATTTCCCAGCCTTTGTGCCTTACGTCAACGACAACCGTGGTGGTGAGCGCTATTCTTTCTCCTTTGAGAGTTACTATGATGAGCAACGTCTCTCGCAGATGTTTGCCGACTCCCTTGCCATCAATCCCCTTGCCGTGCGTCTGCCCGACGGACAGTTGGCGGTGGTCTTCGATGCCTGTGCCGTTGATTATCCCGGTATGTTCTTGGTCAAGAACAGTCAGACGGGTCAGACGGGTCAGACAGGTCGGACGAGCTTAAAAGCGGCTTTTGCTCCCGTGGTCACCAAGGAGACTGTGGCGGGTCATGCCCGGCTTAACTTGTTGCCCACTGAGCGCGCCAAACATATCGCCACCATCAACGACAATACCATCATGCCCTGGCGCGTGATTGC
>JAGCXX010000252.1 GCA_017961115.1 Prevotella sp.
ATGTAGCCGATGGCGTGGCGGCGTGCGATGTTCTCAATCTGACCTCCGCTGAAGTCATAGGTGGCGGCAAGTGCCTGGGCTTCCTCGGGGGCGAGTTCCGGAATCATCTGCTGCCAGATGCGGCAGCGCACGGAGGCGTCGGGGCGCTCAAACTTCAGTTTGTAGAGGAAACGACGCTCGAATGCGTTGTCGAAGTTCTGCTGCAGGTTGGTGGTGGCAATCATGATGCCGTCGAGGGTTTCCATCTCCTGGAGGATGATGTTCTGGATGGAGTTTTCCATCTTGTCGACGGCACTCTCTGCACCATTTTTGCGGATGCCGATGAGGGCGTCAGCCTCGTTGAAGAGCAGGATGGGCGCAAGTTTGAGGCGATTGGTCAAATTGCGGTAGCGGTCAAAGATGGCCTTGATGTTCTTCTCGGAGTCACCCACCCACTTGCTCTTGATTTCAGGTACGTCGACCACCATGATGCTGCGGCCGGTCTGGCGGGCGAGTTGGTAGGCAGTCTCGGTCTTGCCCGTTCCGGGTCCTCCGTAGAAGAGACAGGCGAAACCGCTGCGGAAGCCCTTCTCCTTCATGCGGTTGCGGATTTGCATAAACTGCTCGGGCAGGAGGAGGTTGGTGAGTTCATTGACCTGCTTGGTCAGCGCATCAGAGAAATAGAGGCTCTTGGCGGTGAGGGTTTCGGGCTGGATCAGTTCTGCGAGTTTCTCGTCACTGTTGATGATGTTGAGTTCCGAAAGCAAGTCACGCTTGGCCTGGTCGGTGAGTTTGAACCTGGTGGTCTCGGCAATGCCGTCCTCGCAGAGGTGTTCGATGAGGTGGCGTTCCATCAGCTCATGGGTTCCGTTGCGCATCTGTGTCCTCACACGGCAGAAATGTATGCGGTTGTCGCAGATGTTCTCTATCTGGCTGAACCTGATGTCGTTGTCGTCTTCATTGACGAGAAGGTTGCAGAAGAGTACGAGGATCAGGAAATCGTCAGGTTCAAGTTGCAGTTCCTTCACTTTTTGAACAAAGTTCAACTGCGGGTTGTCATTAAACAGGGAGGTGATTTCCTCATACAAGCTGTCTGGATTGGTGGCATCATTGCCAAGGTCATCAAACCACAGTTGGAGCACCTCGAAGAGGTCTGAGCAACTGATACCCTTTTGGTTGGGCATCTCATACGCCTTGTTGTGTTTCATGTCCTTGATGACGCGTGAGGGGATGTCGAATGTGTCCTCGTCTTTTGCGTCGCGGTATTTCAGGAGTCGGCGGCGTACAAGAGCATCGATTTCAGAGGCGTAGGTCAGCATTCGGATGCTGCCGATGTCGAGGAAGGAGGCAAGGTCGTCGAAGTCAACTCGGCGTGGGCCTTTTTGCATGCAGACACAGAAAAGCACGGCTTGGAGTGGGGTGATGCCGTACACCTGCGCAAGGTAGTTGATATCGTTCTCGGCCTCTTCCATCTCAGAGAAGTCCAGCTCACTGTTCCTTGCTGCCATCACGGTGTGCTCAATGGCTTCGAGGATGGTGGGTTGGACAATCTTGTTGCTAAATTTTCTTTGAGTTTTCTTATCATCCATAACACATCATTGTTTAAGTCTTTCTCATCTCTTTCATAATACATCCATAATACATCATTGTTTAAGTCATTCAGTCTTGGTAATTCTCTTAGATAGGGGCTTTGTCCAACAGAAAAAGAGTGCAGTAAACAGCAATTTCTATCTGTTGCTTTCCATTTTTTTTCATTTTTTTTGTTGATTGCATGACCAATTATAGGGTCATGGCAGTAAAAAATTCAAAAAAACCGCTGTTTTTTTGAAAAAAGTGTAGGATTTTAGAGTTTGCGCTCACTCACCTTTGGTGAGGGTTGGCAAGAGGTTTCTTTTGAAAAAATCCAATACTCTTTGCTGGGCGCGCAAGGGACAACTGTGCGGCATATCCCATATCTCCGTCTCAAGTCGGTCGTCGGCTCCTTGAGACTTCCATGTCTCGTGCATGATGGCAAAGGCTTTCTCTACGCCGGCTACAGGGAAGAGCTTGTCCTGCGAACCGTTGATGAAGAGCATAGCTTTGGGACATGCCAGACTGGCGATATGGGGATAGTCCATCCAACGGCGCAGTCCCGGGAAGCAGTTGGCAAAGCCGCCGTTTTCCGTTCGCTTATAGTTGAAACTCATCTGCTCGTCGGTGGTCACCATCCAACAGATGGCGGCACCCGCCTTGATACGGTCAGAGAGGGCGGACAGCATCCAGGCGCGGTAGGCACCCATCGAGCAACCGGTGCAGCCAATCCTCGTGGCATCGACCTCGGGCATGGAAGCGAGGTATTCCGTACCGGCGATGTCGTCGTAGGTCATATAGGCAGACAGGTCGATGCCATACATCATCATGTTGCCGGCTATCATGTCGTAGCGGTCGCGGTTGGGACCCTCCATCTGACCTCGCTCGCCCCACATCGGGGCATCTGCGGAGAAGACAACAAAACCATTCTTGGCGAGGTAGTCGCCAAGATACTGGCCCTCGTAGAGGTTGGCTGCCCACTCGTCGGCATCCTTGATGACCGTGGTGTCCTCGCAGGCGAGCGGACGTATCATCTTCTCCTTGCCGATGAACAGGTGGGCACCATGGTCGTGCAGGGCATTGACAGCAGGAAAGGGTCCCTTGCCATCGGGGATGAGCACATAGGCGGGCACGGTGTAGTAGCGACTGAGGCGTATCTCTATCTTGCGGGCCTTGTAGCCGTCACGTTGCTCCTCAAAGAGTACTTTGGCGTCATATCCTTGGGTAGGTGGGGGAGGAGGGGTGAGCATGCATTCGAACACCTTATTGCGGGCGACACTCCGCCACACATCAAAGTCCTTGATGTCGCTGTTGCCCCATGCCAAAGGGTAGGTGAGGTCGGCTATCAGCGAGTCGGCATAGGCGGGGAGGTTGCGCTTGAACTCATACTTCTCCCGTTTCTGGGCAAAGGAATGGATGCCGCACAGCAGCAGGAGTGCCATACATGCGCAGCGCAGTGCCTTCTGATATGATTTGCTTGTTCGATTCATTGTTCCCAATTTCATGGTTGAGTTTGCCAATCCCGCCTCGGGGAGACGTTGTCATCCCACCAATTCCTTCTCCAACTGCTCCAGACTTTTCCCCTTGGTCTCAGGACAGTTGCGGAGGAGGAAGATGAAGGCGCAAATGCAGATGCCGCTGTAAATCCAGAACGTGCCGCTGCTGCCAAGTGCTGCGTTCATCGAGGGGAAGGAGAAGGTCAGTGTGCAGCAACCCACCCACAGGGCGAAGGTGCATGTGGCCATGGCGATGCCTCGCACCCGATGGGGGAATATCTCTGCAAGCAGGGTCCATGTCACAGGACCAAGTGTCATGGCATACACCGAGATGGCTGCCACCACGAGACAAACCATCAGGATGCCTGTCATGCCCATGAAGTAGCAGGTGCCGAGGGTGAGGTAAATCAGTCCCAGTCCTCCTGCGCCGAGCAATATCAGTGTGCGGCGGCCCCACTTCTCTATCGTGTAGAGGGCAACGATGGTGAACACCACGTTGGCGATGCCGGTGATGACAATGTTGATGAACATACCGTCGACATCGAAGCCGGCACCCACGAAAATCTCCTGAGCGTAGTTGAAGATGACATTTGTGCCGCACCACTGTTGGAACACGGCAATCACCAGTCCGAGCAGCAGCACCTTGGCATATCTGTGGCTGAAGAGTTCACGCAACCCTGCCTCGCTCTTTCTGCCATCGGCTTGGGGGGTGGCTTTCATCCTTAGATATACGGGACTCTCGGGAATGAAGAAACTCATCAGCAAGAACAGCGCGGCGGGGAATGTCTCAGCCCAGAACATCCAGCGCCATCCCCATTCCACATTCCATGCCTGACTGGCGGCCACCGACGTGTCTCTTGCCAGCAGCATGTTCACCACCTGTGCCCCAAGGATACCCAAGACGATGGTCATCTGGTTGAGGCTCACCATCCGGCCGCGGATTCCCGTCGGACTGACCTCGGCGATGTACATCGGCGACAGGGCAGAGGCGACGCCGATGCCCACACCGCCCACGAAACGGGCGAGGTTGAATAGGGTGAAGTCGTTGAACAAACCCGTGGCGATGGCGGATACCGTGAACAAGACGGCTGCCACCATCAGAAGCGGTTTTCTGCCATATTTGTCGGCTGCCGCACCGGCGACCATTGCCCCAATCAGGCAACCAACCAATGCCGTTGACATGGCCACACCCTGCATCAGGGGTGACTCACTGATGCCGAAATAGAGTTCATAAAATGGTTTGGCGCCACCGATGACCACCCAGTCGTAGCCGAACAGCAGACCACCCATTGCCGACACTAGGCAGATGAAATAGGTAAATCCTTTACTGAATCCTTGCATTATTCCTCAATCATTTGATTATGCAAAGATAGTGCAAGGCGAGTGAAAAACCAAAAGTTTTTTGAGTTTTTCCGAGCCGCCGCCTATCTTCGGGCGAATGCCCAAAGAAACACACGGTCGAGTGAAAAACCAAAAGTTTTTTGAGTTTTTCCGAGCCGCCGCCTATCTTAGTTTCTCCTTAATCCACTCCATTTGGAGGCGGTTGGTGGCATCGGAAGTCCAGTGCTCATTGATGGGAGTGATGAGGCTTTCCTTCTCACACGATAATGTGTTCCATACCGCATAAGAAGTGGTGGGCGGACAGGTGTTGTCGTTGAAGCCCCAGGTCATGAAAGTGGGACATTTGATGTGGCGTGCGAAATTCACCACGTCATAATACGACATCGTGCGCATGTTGGCATCGGTATAAAAGCCCTCCTCTGCCTTGAAATGAGGGTATCCGCTGGTCTGTCCCGTGCTGCCTGCAGCCATGTCGCTCAATGCAGGGTGGTTGGCCACGCATTGCGTCACACGGCTGTCGAGGGCTGCGGCGATGAGCGAGAGCGCACCGCCTTGGCTTCCACCCATCACAGCGACATTACGGCCATCCCACTGGGGGAGGGAGCAAAGGAAGTCGATGCATCTCACCAAACCCAGATAGACATGCCTCATATAGTAGTGGTCGGGGTTGTCGAGTCCCATTTCCAGGTATTCGCTGAAAGCAGAGCGAATATCCACGAAGTCGCGCTCGTCGAGGGTAGGACGGAGGCCATGTATCTCTGTGACAAAGCGTATCATGCCCTCCTGTTGGTAGTAGGGGCGGGTTGTCACCTCCTTGATGGTCTTCACGCCAGCACCGGGAGGAGTGAGTACTACAGGATGCGCACCCTCTTTCATATCCTTAGGTGTCAACAAGTATCCATAGAGCCAGTGACGGCGATCCACGCGTAGTTTGATGAGGAAGGCATCCTGATAGTTGTCGCACATCTCCTCTACTTTCTCCGTGGTGTATTCCATCGGTGTCTTTTGGTTCTCTGCCACAGCTTCCCGCCAGTAGGCTATAAAGTCTTTCGGCTCTTTCGTGAAGGGGATGATTTTCTCTGGCGAGAACCCCACTTTCACATGATGGGTGTAGGTGGTTCCGTCTACCATGGCAGACAGTTTCAGGTCGCGGAAACCAGGGCTTTTGCTTGTCCCCATATTGATGACTGCCCTACCATTTTTGAGCCTTACCTTACCAGTCTTGTCACTTCTGAGCATATCGCCACCGATGCTGTATTCCACCTCCGCATCACATGGGATACCATATTTGTAGAACTGCACCTCCACCTTGGCCTCCTCGCCGGTTTTGTACAACCAATCGGCGTGGTCGGGAACGGTCACCCATAGGTAGTCACTGCGATAGGGATAATTCTCACCAAAAGAGGAGACGGCAATCAATGCCAAAATCAATAGGAGTAAGTCTTTTTTCATTTTCATAGTCAGCAAATTAATTCTTGAACGGCAAAAATCAACAAGAAATCATCCAATACAAAAACACAGAGACACAGAGAAAGAATCAAGTCTTGCAAGTAGAAAAAAACTCTGTGTCTCTGTGCCTCTGTGTTGAATTTGTCGGGCTGTCTCACTGGTTCTCAAGCAAGAAGACGACAAGCGACATGACGTCGGCCACGTTCATCCTTCCGTCACCGTTGATGTCGGTATTGAAAATCAGGAAACCGTTGTCTTCGTCGTACTCCTGTATGCGGTTGACGACCAGCGTGACATCAGACACATCAACTACTCCGTCTCCATTGACATCATTCTTCACCTCAGGATTGTAGATGACATGCTCATAGCTGTCGGAAGCGATGTCGGCCTTCACACGCAGCAGGGCCTCGCTGTCCTTGATGTCGGAAATATCGGTAATCTTGTAGAATCCCAACACACCATCTTTTTCTGTCAGGCGATAATAGGCGTAATTGCTGCTGGGGTTGCTCCCCTCCTCTGCCTTGACGAGACAGATATCTCCACCCTCTTCCATGGTCTCGGCTGCGGAGTAGAGGGTTGTCGAGAATTCATATTCTCCAGGTTCGCCTTTCAGCAGCACCGCCGATCCGTAGGGCAGCACCTGTCCGGCCTTGTAGACACCCTTGATGATGGGGTAGCCTTGGGCATAGGTGTCAAGGGTATAGGCGGTCAGACCCTCTGGAATGGTTATCTTGTGGTTGCTCATCACCAGATTTGAGAATGTGGCAAAGCCGCAAGCAGGGATAGTCACGGTATGGGTGTAGATGAGTTCCATGTCATCGATGAGGAGCACATCGCCCTTGTTTCCCTGTCCCGGATCGGCATTGGTGGAGAACGTCACCATGATGGCTTTGGGGTCATCGGTCGTGTTGTAGTTGGGAGAGTCGTAGCGGAATGGTATGTACAGGTGTTGCCACTGTCCATTGTTGGTGCTGATTTGATTGTTCTTGGCATAGCCGATTACCACCGAACTGTCGTTGTTGGACGTGGGCTCCTGATAATATTTGCCGTTGGTGATGGCAGCACTCACGGTAGCGTATGGATGCGCTTTGTTGGTGGCTCCCTGTGTGAACTTTACCCATACAGACATTGCGGCGGGCCTTTGGGTCAGTGTGGCATAGAAGGGAGACCCGTTGCTGATGGCTTGCTTGGAAATGTCCATCTCAGCATGGTTTTTCGGACTTATGGCGCTCATGTCGCCAGCAATCATCTGGCCAGTTGATATCGTGCCATTGGCCAGTGCAATCACTAGGCTGCGTGGAACAAGTTTCAGGCACGCTTTGCCTGTCGTCCCATCATGCAGGTCAGTGGTCTGCATGCTTGTGTGTTCTGTAGACTTGGCAAAGCTTACATATAGGTTTGTACCATCCACAGACTCAAAGCTGTGCCAGCCGAAGGGCACATTTTTGAA
>JAGCXX010000253.1 GCA_017961115.1 Prevotella sp.
GCTATTGGCAGGAGCAACTTGCCGAGAAATTCCGCAAGGATTTCGGCAACAGTCTTTAATACTCCATTATTTATTGGGAAAATGAGGGGGTGTCAAAATCAAGTATATTGATTTTGAAGAGCATGCCGTGAGCCGAATGGAGCTCCCATCCCCAGTTGGGGAGGGGTAAGGGGTGGGGAGTTATTCTTATGAATCTCAATTAGTTACATTCCCTACCCCCATTCCTCCCTTAAAAGAGAGAGGAGCTGCTGGCGCACAAGATTTTCTTTTTGACACACCCACTTACTTATGGGACAAGTTTTGCTCCGTCTCTGACAGCCAAAGTCGATTGATAAGCGTGATGTTAACGTAGTATTATTGACAACTACCACCATATTCCCATAAAAGATTTGCCATCTCAAAGTTTACTTTCATTTCCCCACTTTCAATCATTTTATAAATAGCATGACCAAAAGCCTCGATTCCATATCTATCTGCATATTCTAAGAAGTCACTTTCTGCAGATTCTGCAGTACCGTCATTCACTTCTCTCAGCACTCCATTTACCGACCTTCTCACAATCCTGTGGAGGTCGCCCTCGGTCAACCTTACTCTCTTTCTCATATCGTCGTAGATGTGTTTATTTGTGTTATTTTACAAATAAATATCATGATGAGTTTGTTTTTCTCAAATGACATCTGTAACTTCGCATCAAAATTGATATTTATGTGAAAACAGTAATTATATGGCAAAGAAAGTGATAAGGCCTATTTGGGTTACTCATTTTTTGTCGTTATCTGTGCCAACTGCTATATCATTGCCTAAAAGAAAGCGGATATTCCGTCATTGACCACGCTGGCAGACGATGACAAAAGACAGATGCATCCAAATAAATCATAAAATACGATCATCTAATTTTGATTACCTACTTATAATTTCGATCACCTACTTATCATCTAATTTGGATCACCTACTTATCAAAAAAAGAAAAATGAAGTATAGCCTGGGGAGATTTCAAATAAAAGGATGGTAAATATAACATTTCCGTTTTTCTATTTTCTTTGCAATATTTGACTTCTTTTGCTCGTATATGTAAATAGAATACCGAAAGAATTCATGACAGAGGCAGAACAGGAACTGATAAAAGAGCTTCGAAGGCAAAATCCAAAGGCGCAGTGGCTGACGCTACAACGCTATGGCAAAGGCATCTTTGCCCAGGTGGCGAGATTGGTGCCTGCGAAGGAAGATGCCGAAGAGGTGTATCAGGATGTCTTTGTCAAGGCGTTCACAAACATCGAGCAGTATGACGAGGCTCGGTCGTCTTTAAGGACATGGCTCTCACGCATCGCCTATAATGCTGCTGTTGACTGGCTAAGGCACAAGCGACAGCCAGTGGTCTATTTTGAAGACCGTGAGGGCAAGGCCGATTCATTGTCCGACCAAGAGGTGGATGACACTTTGGGGCATCCCAATGACGAAACGGTGCAGCTGATACGCGCTGCCCTCAAGCACTTACCACCAGAGGAACAGGCCATCATCACCATGTTCTACTATGAGGAGATGAGTTTGAAGGAGATAGCCTACGTCACCGAGAGCATCCCAACTACTATTGCTTCGAAACTGAGCAGAACAAGAAAGAAGTTATGCAGAATCATAAAGATGTTACAATCATGAACAAGGGCAATCATTCGATATTGCAGGATGAAAACCTGCGCGAGGCACTCAGGCAGGACGAGGCTGCGCTGCCGCAGATGTCTGACGACCTGAATGACCGACTGATGAAACGACTGCATCAGGAGGAACGCCGAAGACATTATAGGGTCTGGCCGTGGGTGGCTGCCGCTTGTGTGGCAGCAGTGATGGTTGTGTTGCTGATGCCTCCAAGAGAGAAAGGCGATGAGGCTATGACGGGTTCTGGAGAATTGACCGCACATACCAGTTCGCTTGCTACCGAACGAGGCGAAGAAGATGTAAAGGATATGAAATCCAAAACGACAACACAGGACGAGCGGATTACAAATCCTTATACTCGTGACCGTCGAATTGCAAATTCGACGGAGCGGACGGAGCGGATTGCAAATTCAACGGAGCGGGTTGCAAATCCTCATACCCGTGACCGTCGAACTTGTAATTCGACGGAGCGGACGGAGCTGAAGAAGTATAGCGAAACGGAACAAAGGGCTGAGGTGCTGTTGGCGCAGGAAAAAAACACTGACCAGCCAAAAGAAGTGACCGCAAGTGAAGAAAAGGCACCTGCTGACTTGCCTAACACACAGGGGAAGCCCCAACAAGTTGTGCTGACCGAGCGTGACATCCCCATCAGCCGTCCAGAAAACTATCGTTATACCCCAGAGGAACTTGCCCTGATGCGACGTCAGGCCAACGAAGCCTATGTGAAGTGGATGGAACTGGAAATGGAAATCATGAAGTATCAATATGAACAAATAGCAAAACAATAAAATCAAGAACAATATGAAACGTATCATCTTCCTGCTGCTCATCGCATGCAGCACCCTTACGACCTTTGCTGACCCATATGCCGACCAACCTAAACGGCCGGAGAAAGTCATCGCGAACCTGAACGCCATCATCAATCTCTATGGCCACAAAGCGGGACAGTCGTTTGCCATCAACAGAAATCCCAACACGGGCATCATTGAGTCGAGCGAGAAGATTGCCACCTTCTCATGCAATCTGAACGACCGCTCTTTTGAAACCATTGCAGAGAGTTTCATGACCGACGAACCGCTGAGCTATCAGATACTGCACATGGTGCCGGGCAACAAAGAGGTGTTCAAAATAAATGTAGTGACCAACGAAGGCTCAAAGAACATTTTTCTCCGCACAAAAAAAGAACAGGAAATGTGGCTGATGTGTACGAAGAACCCAGAGAACCCGCAACTGCGCGATGCATACGCCATTGTATGGGAAGATATGAGTGACGGAAAAGAAGTTGAAGGTACGGTCTATATGATCACCTCGCTGCGCCCTGATATCTATGAGAAGAGCGTGGAGAGCAACAAGCGGATGTTCAAGATTGAGGGCCGCGTGGATGCCAACATCGCCGACTCACTCTACAACATCTACATCGCTGACTCGCGCGATGCCCTCTATGCCTTGGACGATGATGACTATGTGGCCTGCGTGCCCGTGGTGAACAAACGGTTCGAATTCCAGACTGAACTCGACCACCCCATGGTGGGCCGCCTGCGCTGCATTTTCCCCGATGGTTCGCTCTGCTCCGCATGGATAGACCTCGATTTCGTGCCTGGCGAGACTTACCGCATCACCGTACACAATGGCTATTACGACGAAGACCGCGACTATGAGCGCCGCGTAGGACGACAGTCGGGCCGGAGCCTGTTGGTGACAGATTCCCCTCAAGTGGCAGTTGGTGACACTTTGAATGTAAACTCCGCAAACAACTCCGCTGACGAAATGGACCAGTGGATGAAGACCATCTCTCCCGAACAGAAGATGCGTTTTGAGATGAAAGGGAAAGTGGTAGAAAGCGACATGCAAGCATTGCAAGGAATCTATGAGCAGGTTGGCGAGAGGTTTAGTGAAGTTCAGGACTTTAATAAAAAGATGGGCATTATGGGTGCGGGCAATGCGTGGACTCCCCAATTGGACCCGCTCTATGATCAGATTGTCAGTCTGAACAAAAAGATGGATGCCGATATCCAAGACATCTTGAAAGAAGCAAAAGCCGCCCATATACCATCATCCGGACTCATAAAACTCATTGGTAACATATTGGGAGAAGCCTACTCTGAGCAAAACAAAAAACTGACGGTGATGCTGTTGGCCGACCCCAGCAAGAAAGGGAAGAAAGCACAGAAATACGTGCAGAAGTTGATGGAGAAATACATGGAAGAAATGAACAAACTGATGGATGAACCAAAAAGGTGAATGAAGGAGCATCCACAAAAATGAAATAATGTCGACAGATTTTGATTCATAGAATCCCCCTTCACTGTTTGAGTCACCTGCATGCCTTGCAAGTTGTAGATCTTGCCAGGCTAATACAAAAATTAATTTAGTAGAATATCAAAACTATTAATAGAACAGTGTTTTTAGGCTTCTTGTACCGCCATTGTACCTAGCCCATCTTAAAAGCCCGTAAATCAAAGGGGAATGATAATTCTTCAGCAATTCACGAGTAATACAAACGACGGTAGCATCTTCATGAATCTGGGGACGTGAATCATGGGGACGGAGATTTTGATACGTTTTTCTTCATATAATTCACAATGTGGAATTTCATATGGAAGCCTTCTGTAATTATGTAACTCTCTGATAATCAATACACATTAAAAATACCTATTTTAAAAGGTGCAAAAACAGTGCAAACCTCAGGAAAGTAAAAACAAAGTTTTTCTTTCCTGAGGTGCAGCCTGTTTTCGAATGAAATTCATTTTTCTATTACCCGATAATGGATTCTCTAGTGTCGCTTTGTTGAATTTTTTGACATTTATAAAACGGTCGAGAAGCAACAAAGTTTAAGAATTGGTTAAGATTCTTAAACTACCCAGTATGGCTCTAAAATGGGGTGAAAAATGGCTTCTTGTACCTCGCCTCTTCTAAAAGCCATAAACAAATGATAGAATAATAAAATATGATCAAATGGCCGAAGAATTAAGTTTAATGAATTCATAACAATATGCTTTTTTAACTTTCAAAAGTAAAAAACAGGATGAAAATTTGATTTTTCAAAGTAAAAAACATATCTTTGCGCCATAATAATAATTCTTTGTACAAATGGATAGATTGTATAAGACTTATGGCCGCTTGCTGGCGGAGACGGATTTGAGTTTCACCAGATATCTATATGAGAAAATAAACTGGGACAATAGATTGATTGTGATTAAAGGTGCTAAGGGCGTCGGCAAAACGACAATGCTTCTTCAGCATATCTTGCGCTCTTTTGAGGATAAGCAAAAAGCACTGTATGCATCACTTGACCATATATGGTTTGCCAATCACTCCGTTCTCGACCTGGCTGAGTATCACTATACCCATGGAGGAACTCACCTGTTTTTAGACGAGGTGCATAAATATAAGACATGGCAGCAGGAAATCAAAAACATCTACGATTCCTTTCCACAATTGCACGTCGTTGTGACTGGTTCTTCGATGCTGAAACTGGAAGAATCGCTAATGGGTGACCTATCGCGTCGTCATCGGCAGTACACGTTGGAGGGATTGTCGTTTAGAGAATATCTACAATTGGAACAAATAGCACAGTTGCCTGTGCTTTCGTTAGAGACTGTGCTGAACGACCATTTCATGCAGGCATCGCAGATTACATCGAAGGTGAAAGTTCTACGGCATTTCGAAAAATACTTAGAGACCGGCTATTATCCTTTCTATCGCGAGGAAGGTGACGGCTTTGCCGACCGTCTCCAGCAAGTGATAGAAACCATTGTCACCAGCGAGATTCCTTCTGTTAGCAATATAGAATATGACTCTGTCTATAAGGCAAAACAACTGTTGGCGGTGCTGGCAGAGAGTTCGCCATATACTTTAAATATCTCTGGTCTCTGTGTCACACTAAAGGCTTCTCGCAATAATGTGCTGAAACTCATTGACCTGATGGATAAGGCAGCATTGGTACGCCGGCTATACGCAGCCGACAGTGGGATGAACTTGCTGACGAAGCCTGAAAAGGTCTTGTTTTATAACACCAATCTGATGCACTGTCTAACTCCACATGCTGAAGCAGGAACGATGCGTGAGACCTATTTCGCCTCACAGGTGGGTGTTGGTCACAAACTCTCGATGCCTAACCAAGGCGATTTGTTAGTGGATGGTAAATGGCTATTCGAAGTGGGAGGAAAGAGCAAAGGATTCAAACAGATAAAGGGTATTGAAGATGGATATGTCGTAAGCGATGGTATCGATATTGGTCTTGGCAAGAAGATTCCGCTCTGGCTTTTTGGTCTGCTTTATTAAATCTATGACATATGGCAGTCGAATTAACAATTTTAAAATGTATGTGAAACAAGCCATCATAACCATCCTACTTGCTATGCTGCTGGTTCCTGTCAGCATAGAAGCGAAGAAAAAAGTAAAACAGCCAGAAGTGCCGCAACTGATGAACTATCCGAATGCGGAAATCAGTGAGTATCGCCTGCATGGCGGCAATGTGGTGATACGAGGAAACCTTGTTGTTCCTGAAAGTGCAAAAGGCGAAAAGGTTCCACAGGAAGCTCTCGACCAGTTTAATGGACGGTTCACCGTTATCGTGCGCGACTATATCGTGCGCAAGGAGAAAACCTCCGTTATTGAGTTCAAAAATGATGGCACCTTCTCGCTTAACGTCTATGTGCCTTACCCTATGTTTGTACTCGTCTATCCATTGGGAACGGCATATGCTTATCCCGGCGATACTATCGACGTTACCATTGACACGACAAAACGGACGAAAGAAGAGGGCTTGAAGTTTGATGGCACAGGCCTCGGCGGTGAGGTGACCAAGTTGTTTGAAAAGATAAGAAAGACTTACTGCGATTTCCCGGCAAGAGACAACATACACGAGAAGGGGCCTGATTCACTAATGAAATGGAAGGATGTACAGGTGGCTTGTCTTGATGATGTGGTACGGAGGATGAACACGGGTATGCCAGAACTTGAAGGCCGTGCGCAGTTTTTTAGACAAAGATCTGATTACAGAAGACAAGAGGGTATACACCGTTTACGATCCTTTCTTCGCCCTCTGGCTTAATCGGGTATTCATCTGAATTCCATATGGAACAAACCTACCTTGCAATAAAGAGCCCGAACAGAAAGAATGGACATGTTCTGATGTCTATAACCATCGGGCAGAAATCCTAGGGGAGTCGGTCAATTCAAGTGTGGGCCGCGAGAAATTTGCATTCAACAATATGCTTCAGAATGAAGTTGAACAAGGTGATAGAACTTTTTTACCACCTTATTTTGTTTATTATTCCATTTTTTATTAATTTTGCAATCAAATATCCATGAGACACTACCGCTATTAGGAAAATGGCGAACCAAACTGCTTAGAATAACAACTTCATAAACAAACCTAAATGACAACTTACAAATCACTTCTGACTGTGCTCAGCATGATTGTATGCATGTTGTTCGTATCGTGTCGGGATATAGCCGACGACGACCATTATGCCCCGCCAAGTTGGCTGAAGGGCAATGCATGGCAAGTGCTTGAGAGCGAAGGAGACTATTCCACATTCCTGAAAGCCATAGAACTGACAGGCTATCAGCCTATCGTCAATGGGCAAAGTATCCTCACCGTCATGGCTCCCAACAACGAGGCATGGCAGGCATTCCTGCAAAAGGAGGGATACTCAACAGTGGAGGACATGTATGCCAAAGATCCCACCCAACTGAAAAAGACGGTAGGATTCCACCTCATGTATTACGCCTACGACTGGGCAAAGATGCTCAACTTCCGACCCGACGAGGGTGACGGCGCTACTGAGGAACAAAAGCAGAATGGGGCTGGCCTGTACTACAAACACCGCACACGCAGTGCAGATGCCATGGAGCAGGTACGGGGCAAACTCAACGGCGTCGACACCACTGTCACCGTCTATCACTATGAGCGCTACCTGCCAGTGTTCAGCCACCTCATGTTCTCTTCGCTGGGGGTGGATGCCAAGACCAACTACGAGTATTTCTTCCCCGGCAGCCAATGGACTGGCGGAAGCAATGGATTCAATGTGGCCAATGCCAGCGTCACCGACCAAGATGCAGTCGTCACCGACAATGGATATCTCTATCATGTCAACCAAGTAATCAGACCGATGGAGACCATCTATACCACATTGAAGAACAATGCCAACTACAGCAACTTTGTCAGTCTATACGACACTTACGCCGAACTGACCGAGGCCGACCAGGAGACAAACACCACACTGGGCAAGGTGGTATACACCATCACCCACGGGGCACTCCCCAACATCGCATGCGAATGGCCGGTAACGAATTTCAGGATGATGAGCACCCTGGAGCGTTCCACCTATACCATCTTTGCACCATCCAACCAGGCCATCGCAAAATTCTTCACCAACTACTGGAAACCCGAGGGAGGATATCACTCACTCAGTGACCTCGACCCGCTCATCCTGCAGTATTTCATCATGCAGTCGTTTGCCGACAACGACACTCCCGTCTTCCCCGAGGATGTGGAGAAAGGACGGGTGCAGACCGCCTATGGCACACCCATCAACATCGAGACAAACAAGGTGGACGACCGCCTCTTCTGTGAGAACGGCATCGTATATGGCATGAACGACATGGAGGCGCCCGCCATCTTCTCCTCTGTAGTAGGACCGGCGTTCCGCGACACCACATACCAATGCTTCATGTATGCTCTTGACAAGAGCGACCTGGTGCTCTCGCTCGCTTCCAACAAATCGACATTTGTCACCCTGATGCCCAGCAACCTGCAGTTCAATCGCAATGAACCGCAGATGAGGCTCAACACCACCACACAGGGACGCGACCTTGAGGTGTACAGCGACGTGGACGGCAATTTCGCCAACATGAGTGCAGGACAGGCCCGCAGCATCGTCAATATGCATACGGCATCCAACGTGTCCGAACTCAGCACCACAGGCATTCAGGTAGTGGAGACCAACACCGCTTTCAACTACTGGTTTGTGCACGATGGCAAAATCACCACCAGCGCACTGTTCAACCAGCAACTGAGTCCTGACTATCAGGATTCGCCTTTCGTTTCCTTCCGTGAGATACCAAGTGAGGGCACAGGCACATCCTGGGCCAACGGCAGGGCATACGCATACGACTATCCCCAACTCTTCGCTGAGGCATCGGGCGACGGACTGACCCACCGCCTGGCCGTGGGCAACGACAGAAACTACGAATACTACCTCTTCGCCCAATTGCTGCAGAAAGCCGGACTGGTGGCCAATGGCGGAATGCCTTCCATCACCAGCGACGACACAAGATATATTGTCTTCGTGCCTACCAACGAAGCCATCAGAGACCATATCGCCGAAATCCCCGGATGCTCGGCACTCAATGTAGCCGATGACTTCACCATCACGGGCAACGTGTCGGCCACCAACAAGACACTGCTGGCCAACTACCTGCGCAACTACTTCGTCTCGTCGCTCATGAACACCATCAGCAGCTACCCCTATCCAGGTTCCACCTGCAAAGGCCAATTCCTCACCATGGGAGGTGAGCATCTGACCATCAATGAGAATGCCACCGGACTGTCTGCCGGACTCAGCTCCGACAACATGGTGGGCGTCGTTCAGAAATACTTCGGACTGCCGTTTGCTTTCGCCGACGGTTGTATGCACTTCATCGACGGTATCCTTAAATAACAAGAGCGCTATGAAGAATAAGATATTCACACTCATTGTCTTGCTGTTGTGCTCAGTGAGCATGATGGCTCAGGAAAAAGTGCTCACAGGCTGTGTGACAGAGAAACTCGACAATGGTACCAATGACCCCATCATCGGTGCCAATGTGGTGTTGGTCAACAGCCAGAACCGCTATATCAAGGGTGCTGTCACCGACATCGACGGCAACTATGTGCTGCAAGTGCCGGCTGATGCCAAAAACCTGAAGGTGAGGGCTACTTATATCGGCATGAAAACCATGACGGTCAACTATACCGGGCAGACACAGATTGACTTCCAATTGGTAAATGAGACCGTGCTCCAGGAGGTGGTGGTCACCGGTGCCCGTGGCGGGCGCGACGGCATGGGTATTTCAAGATTGGAGCAGACCTCATCCGTACAGAAAGTCGACATGTCGGCCATCGTAGAGACACAGCCCGTCACTTCCGTGGAGGAGGCCCTTCAGGGACAGGTGGCCGGTCTTGACATCAACCTCGGCGGTGACCCGGGCGCGCGCTCCAGCATACGCATCCGAGGTACCAGTTCACTCAGCGCAACTAACGAACCGCTTATCGTCATCGACGGTGTGCCGCAGGATGTGGACATCACCGACGACTTCAACTTCTCCACCGCCAACGAGGAGGATTTCGGCGCATTGCTCAACATCGCCCCGGCAAACATAGAGAGCATCGAGGTGCTCAAGGATGCTTCCGCTACTGCCATATATGGAACAAAGGGTGCCAACGGCGTGCTCCTCATCAACACCAAGAGAGGGTCGATGGGAAAAACAAAATTCTCTTTCTCCTCCAAGTTCACCACCAAGCATGAGCCCAAGAGCATCCCGCTGCTCAATGGCGTGCAATATGTGGCACTCATGCAGGACGCCATCTGGAATGCAGCCAATGCCAAGGGCATCAGCAACGCCAGCAACGAGATGAACATGCTCTTCAACAATGCCGAGCTCAACTACGACCCCAATTTCCGCTACTACGACGAGTATAACGTCGACACCGACTGGCTCGGGGCAGTGAAGCAGGACGCCATCATCACCGACAACAACTTCTCGATGACGGGAGGTGGCGAGAAGGCTGTGTATAAGTTCAACCTCGGTTACTATGACGAGCAGGGCACGACGGTGGGCACCGGCGTGCAGCGCCTGTCGACAGGACTCAAAATCACCTACAACTTCAGCGACCGCCTGCGCGTGCGCACCGACTTCTCGTTCACCAACACCAACAAGGATGCCAACGCGCTGTCCTCCGTGCGCAACATCGCCATGCAGAAAATGCCCAACCTCAGTCCCTACTGGATTGATGATGTGACGAAAAAGCCCACTGATGTCTATTTCTCACGCGATGAGGACTTCCAGGGAGCATTCACCAACAGCAGTTCCAGCAGCGTCAGTTCGGCCAACTACAATCCAGTAGCCATGGTCAACGAGGGTTACAACAAAACCACCCAGCGCGATGAGAAACTGACCATCACCCTGCAATACGACTTCCCCTTCAACTTGCAATATCAGGGATGGGTGTCAATGAACATGCGCACCACCAAGAACAAGCAGTTCCTGCCTCAGGAGGCCACAGGCGTGCTCTGGACCAGTTCGTTTGCCAACCAAAGCGTGGATGCCACCACCGACGCCTTCGCCCTGCAGAGCGAGAACAAACTCATCTACAACAATACGTTTGCAGAGAAGCATAAGATTATTGCCACCGGACTCGTCAAGACCGCCGACAACCAGAGCTTCAGTTACTCCAGCCGGACATACGGCAACGCATCCGCCAACCTCAGCGACCCCGTGGTGGGAAGCGTGGTGTCATCTTCGGGTTCGGGCAACTCGGAGCGCCGCTCCATTTCGATGATTGGTCAGGTGGTTTACTCGTTCGACAACAGATATGTCATCAGAGGTACCATCAACCATGAGGGCAACTCCACCATGGGCAAGGAGAAGCGATGGGGCACATTCCCCGCTTTCGGTGCCTCATGGAACATAGAGCAGGAGCATTTCTGGAGCGACAGCTTCAAGAAATGGTTCAACGAGGGAAAGGTTCGCTTCGGCTACGGTTGGTCGGGCACATCACCCTCAGGTGCTTCCATCTATCTCGGTGCCTACAAGAGCCTCGGACAATATATGGACATGCCGGCCATCACACCCGACCGCATGCAGCTCGACAACCTGAAGTGGGAGACCACCAGGGAAATGGACCTCGGTATCGACCTCAGACTGTTCGACAGGTTCAGCTTCACGTTCGACTACTACGACAAACAAACCAGCGACATGCTGCTCAAGGATACCAAACTGCCTGCCTCCACAGGATACAACTCTGTGAAATACATCAACTCAGGAAAGATGAGCAACAAAGGTGTGGAGCTGAGGTTTGAATACCAAATTCTGCGCAACAAGGACTGGACCGTTTCGGTCAATGCCAACGTGAGCCGCAACATCAACAAAGTGAAAGAACTGCCCAGCACATGGGTAATGGACAACTACTCGTTCGGCAACGGCAACTATGCGCTCCGCATCGTGGAGAACGCACCCGTCGGCTCATTCTATGGATACCGCTATCTGGGCGTATACCAGAACACGGAGCAGACCTACGCACATGATGCCAATGGCAACGTGATGTACGACTGGCAGGGCAATGTCATCACCATGAAAAACGGTACGGTGCAGACCTATCCCGGCGACGCCATGTATGAGGATATCAACCACGACGGTGTCATCAATGAGAATGATATCGTCTACCTGGGCAACGCCAACCCGAAGTTTTTTGGCGGCGGCGGATTCCAGGTAAGATGGAAAGACCTCACCCTCACCACTTTCTTCTACGGCAGATATGGCCAGAAAGTAATCAACGGCGCACGTATTTCATTGGAAAACATGTATGGCAAAAACAACCAGAGCACAGCCGTGCTGCACAGATGGCGCGCAGAGGGTGACCAGACAGACATCCCACGCGCCCTCTACGGCATGGGCTACAACTACCTCGGAAGCGACCGCTTCGTAGAAGACGCTTCCTTCATCCGTCTCAAGACGCTTTCGCTCAGCTACAACTTCCCCAAGAAGTGGCTCAAGAACATCGGCATCAACAAACTCAACGTGTTTGTCACGGGTTATGACCTCTTCACCTGGACCAGTTACAAGGGACAGGACCCAGAGGTGTCGATGCCGTCGGCCACCAGTCTGGTGCGCGACAATGCGACGACTCCTGTGTCAAAGCGCTTCGCCATTGGTTTAAATGTCGACTTTTAATCCCCGAAGACAATGAAAAAGAACATATTATCCATACTGATACTGGCAGCCACGCTCACGCTCACCACCTCATGCAACGACTGGCTCGACGTGCTGCCCAACAATGAGCAGGTGACCGATGACTATTGGAAGTCGAAGGAGGATGTCGAGGCAGTCATCGCATCCGGCTATTACTACATGCGGCAGTGCGTGCCCACTTTCATCAAATGGGGCGAACTGAGGGGCGGGTCCATCTACACCACCAATACCAGCGATGCCAAACTGCAGGACTTCAACATGGTGCCGACCAACTCTCTCTGCGACTGGTCGAATCTTTACAAGGTCATCGGAATGGCCAACTCCGTCATCCTCTATGCACCGGAAGTGAAGGACGACACCTATTATGAGGCCATTCTCAATTCCCATCTCGCTGAGGCCTATTTCCTCAGGGCTTACTGCTACCTGCTTCTGGTGAAGAACTACAAAGAGGCACCACTCGTCATGCAGGCATACGTCAACGATGCCGCCAGTTTCGACTTGGCCAAGTCATCAGAAACAGAAATCATCGCACAAATCAAGAATGATGTGAAGACAGCCCTGGAGACAGGAGCCGCGAAAGGCACCTACGAGGAGGACTGGGCCACCAAGGGAAGGGCCACCAAGTGGGCGCTCTATGCGCTCATGGCCGATGCATGCCTCTGGAGCGAGGACTATGACCAGTGCATCGAGTACTGCAACCTCATTCTCAATGCCACCGATGCCTTCCGTCCGGTGTTCATGACCAACACCAACGACTGGTACACCATGTTCTATCCCGGCAACAGCAATGAGTCCATACTCGAACTCAACTGGGATTACTCACAAAACCAGACCAACAACTTCAACTCGCTCTTCACCCTCACCA
>JAGCXX010000254.1 GCA_017961115.1 Prevotella sp.
GCCAACGACAGTATCTGCTGAAGCCATCGCCTACCTTCAGACACTCCCTTTCACAGGAAACATCCGTGAACTGAAAAACATGGTGGAAAGGGCGTTGTTGATGAAGAACCCCGGGAAGAACATATTGAATGTGGAAGACTTCCAAACACTTGCCGCTTCATCTTCGGGTATCATGAATGTGGGTGAACGAGAGAGTCTAACATCAGATTCCAGTGTAGGAATGGAAGGAGTTTCCCTTTCATCTATCGAGCGCAACGCCATCGCCGCATGCATAGCCAAGCACAATGGTAATCTCTCGCTCGTGGCGAAGGAACTTGGCATCAGCCGTGGTGCCCTTTACCGCAAAATAGAGAAACATGGACTGTGATTGGTTTGAGGTTTCTGATTTGAAAGATGAAAAATGAGGATTGAAACGTGAAACTGAAGCACTATTTCCAAATTCTTGCAGCGAGCATCGTGCTGATGTCTTGCATCACTCTCTATGTCACCTTCCAAAGCCATTCCACGTTGTTTTATGTGACCGAAGGATTTGTTGTCGCATTGCTCGTCTATCTCGGCTATTTCTACCGTAAGACTATACGCCCCTACGATACGCTCGTCAGCGGTATGGAACTGGTGCGGGAGTTGGACTTGACCACACGGCTCGCTCCTTCGGGACAGTACGAGACAGATGTCATTGTCCGAACGTTCAACGACCTGCTCAACCGCTTGCGCAATGAGCATCTGAAACTTGAGGAACAGTATTCTTTTCTAAGTCTTCTCATCGAGGCATCACCCATGGGCATCGTGCAATGCGATATCAATGGCAATATCACCTCCATGAACCCTGCGGCACGCGAGATGCTTTCGCCGACTGTCGAGCAAGCCATGCGCTCGTTGCCACTTGGTGATACCACCACCGTGCGCATACCTGGCGCCCCACAACTGTATCGCATCAGCCACCAGTCCTTCCCCGACCGCGGTTATCAGCACCCCTTCTTCCTCATCGAGTCTCTGACATCTGAGGTGCGCCGGGCAGAGAAAGCGGCTTATGAACGAGTCATCCGAATGATCGCCCACGAGGTGAACAACAGTGTGGCGGGCATAGTGAGTCTGATGGAGAATGGAAAACTGAAGATGGAGGATGTGGATGGTGCCAGCGAACGACTCACTGCGCTTTCAGAATTTGTCACCCGTTTTGCCGATGTCGTTAAGATTCCGCAACCTCAACTGCAGCTATGTGACCTGAGTGAGGAAGTGGAGGCTTGCCGCCCTTTCCTTGAGAATCTTTGTCAGTCAGCCCATGTCCAACTGGAATTTCATCTCACAGAAGAGGCGGCTCCTATTCGTATTGATACCATCCTGTTTCAACAAGTACTGATTAACATTGTCAAAAACGCTGTTGAAAGCATAGGTGAGAGGGAGGGACTCATCACCATCACTTATGTTCCTTTACAACTCACCATCACCGACAACGGACGAGGAATACCGCCTTCTGTCGCACCTCACCTGTTCACACCTTTCTTCTCCACCAAGCCACAGGGTCAGGGCCTCGGACTTTTGCTTATCCGCGACATCCTTACCGCTCACCATTGCACTTTCAGCCTGATGACTGACCCTATCGACCACCTTACCCGCTTCACCATCCAATTTCCAAAATAGAGGTGATTCTTTGGCGACACATAAATTATAATGTGAAATGTATCCCTTGCACACTTTTCAGTGAGTTCGGCCTTTCGGCTAGGTGGCGCAACTCATCGAGGGTTGTGTCTTCCCTGATATTGACGACACCCTCCCTGAGCGGAACGGCCTTGGCTTGCTTTCAGAAAATTATTGTTGGTTTAAACGATACTTCCTTCCCATAGCTTCTGGAGGAACACCTTTGCCGGCAAAACCTCTACACCATTGAACAGACGGGGGGCGGCATCAAGCGACACAATGATAAGGCGGGCATCAGGATGTTCCTCGTGAAAGGCTTTCAGTCCTTTCAGATGTTTGGACTGCACCTCTCTGCATGACTTGAACTCAATGGCAATTTTGGCATCACCCAAGACGGCATCTACCTCATAGCCGGAATAGGTGTGCCAGTAGGAGAGCGTCTCTTCAGAGTCGTTGTATCCCAGATATGCAATGATCTCCTGTATCATCAGGTGCTCATAAGCATGACTAAAATCGTCGCTCCCAGGCTGTAGGCCATGACGATGCAGCAGATAGTTGGGCAGCGAGACATCGAAATAATAGAACCTTGGCGACTGATTCAGGCGGCGCTTTATACTTCTTGTAAAGGCCGGAACCATGTAGCCGATGAGTGTTTCCTCTAAGATGGAAAAGTATTCTTTGACGGTTTTCGCGTCTATGCCACAGTCCTGTGCAATGTTGTTGTAATTCACCATTTCGCCGTCGGTGAGTGCCGCCACTTCTATGAACCGATTGAACGATGCCAGTTTCCGCACCAGTGCTTCTGCAGCGATTTCTTCTTTCAGGTAGACGGAGACGTAGGCCTGCATGCGCTTCAGCAACTGGCGCTCGCTGGTGGCCATATAGTGAGTAGGCAGTAGTCCGCGATTGACAGCCCGCACGACATCAAAGTCTTCTATTTCGGCACTCACCAGAGGATACAAGACGTTCCTTACCGCACGCCCTCCTAAGGTGTTTACTCCTTTCCGTTTCAGGATGCAAAGAATAGTGATTGGCTATCAAGCTTCGCTCCGTCTGTACAGCGGGATTGATTGCTATTGATAGATAGTTTAATAGTTGTGGCTGTTATGGATATTTTCATGGGTTTTTTCCCTAAATAGTTGGTTATTCGCTTTTTTTCAGTAATTTTGCAATGTCAAAGTTTAAGACGAGAAGGGCACGGACGCCAGCATCATGTGTCAAAACCACAGGAATGGGCGAGGAAGGAACATAATATCTATGATGTATCCTTAGCTGACGTAAAAGCCGTGAATGTGGCGCATTTGGAAAAATCCACAGAAATTACTTATTTTGCAAGCTAAAAGTTTTAGAAATGAATAAAATTGTCTCACTTATCATTTTTTTATTGATTACACTCAGTGTCCACGCCAATGAATATACCGACAAACTGACAGTGACTGTCAACGGTTCGGGCATGGAGCAACAAGCCACCATCTCCATCACTCAAGACAATGAGGGCAAATACACCCTTGCCCTCAATAATTTCTGCCTGGAGTCAGCCGAGGAAGATGGAACCGTAACACGAGTTGGTGTCGGCAACATCGTGCTGTCTGGCATTGAGGGCGTCACCACCGACGGTATCACCTCCATCACCTACAATGATGGCATCTACATCACTGCAGGCGACGACCCGGATGTCGCTTTCTGGATGGGACCTACATTGGCAGAACTAGGTCCAGTACCCATCGAGATGGAGGCTCATTTCAACAGCACACAACTATACTGCGTGATACATATTAATCTTGTGGTGCTCGACCAGGTGATTGACGTGGTGTTTGGCGCACCTGAATTCACCAGCGGGATTGAAAACACCAGGTCCTCTGCCACCACCCAACCCAACCATCAGATTTATGACCTTTCAGGACGTAAGGCCACGTCCATCAACCGTCGCTCACTCTACATCATCGACGGCAAAAAAGTGATGATTCATTGATGTCCGGACAACAAATCAATTTCCATAATGAAAAAAATTATTCAGACCATTATCGCATCGCTGCTCTTCGCCTTACCTATGCAAACGGCAGCACAAAACACGGTTGTGGATTTCTCTCTATACACTGGCTCACAGGTTGTCAACTCAGACTTCGAGGACTGGAGTGGGCCCGAATTCAAAAATGTGCCCTTCGGCTGGCACAGCTTTGAGTCTGTGGATGGTACAAACCTATATGTAAGCTTTGCCAAGTCTACAGAACACACAAGCATGCAGACCACTGACCTGCATGATGGGACGACAGGCA
>JAGCXX010000255.1 GCA_017961115.1 Prevotella sp.
GTCAATAATACTACGTTAACATCACGCTTATCACTCGACTTTGGCTGTCAGAGACGGAGCAAAACTTGTCCCATAAGTAAGTGGGTGTGTCAAAAAGAAAATCTTGTGCGCCAGCAGCTCCCCTCTCTTTCAAGGGAGGGACGGGGATATGGCATGTAACTAATTGAGATTCATAAGAATAACTCCCCACCCCTTACCCCTCCCCAACTGGGGAGGGGAGCTCCATTCGGCTCACGGCATACTCTTCAAAATCAATATACTTGATTTTGACACCCCCTCATTTTCCCAATAAATAATGGAGTATTAAAGACTGTTGCCGAAATCCTTGCGGAATTTCTCGGCAAGTTGCTCCTGCCAATAGCCTTTCTCTTTCAGGCGGCCGAAGAAGAAGCGGAGCACTTTGGGTTCTTCCAACCATTCCAGTCCACCTATCAGTTCGCGGTTATCCCATAGCCATTTCACACGGTCGGCAACATATTTCAGTTGTGAGAGGGTGAATACACGGCGTGGCACAGCCAGTCGCAACAACTCGAGTTCGGAATAGCGCTCTGAACCGTCGGGCTCGCGCTGCTCGGAGAGCGTGCCGCGCTCCATTCCCCTGATACCGCCAGCGATATACAGCGCACATCCCACGGCTCCGGCAGGATACTCATTGTGTGGCATATTGGGGACGAACGCCCCTGCATCGAGGTGGCAGCCCAGACCACCGGAGGGCAGGATGACAGGCACCCCGTAGTCGTCGAGTTCCTTGCAGAGGTAGTTGATGAACTCAGGTCCCTGGTTGATGTATTCTAGGTCGAGACTCTCGTAGAGTCCCTGTGCCAGTGCCTCCATCGTGCGCACGTCGATGCCTCCATAGGTGAGGAATCCCTCATACAGCGGCACATACTCCATCATCTGCTTATAGTATTTCTGGTCCTGGCAGGTGATGATGCCACCTTTGGCAAATCCCAACTTTCGGGCTGAGAAATATACGATGTCGAAATGGTCGGCAAGCAGGCGGTAGATGTCTTTCACCTGCATGTACTTGCAACGTGCCTCACGCATCTTCATGAAGTAGACATTGTCTTGAAGCAGTGAGGCATCGAGCACGGAGATGACACCCGTGTCGTGGCATATATCAGTCACGGCAAGCATGTTCTCCAAGGATACCGGCTGTCCGCCAATGAGGTTGGTGCCCGCTTCCACACGCACGAAAGCCACATTCTCGGCACCTTTCTCATCGATGGTCTTGCGCAGCAGTTCCAAGTCGAAGTCACCTTTGAACGGTTCGTTGCTCCGAGGTTCCAGACCTTTCCTTGCCACCAACTCCTCCACGGTGCCCCCTACGCGGGTGATATGGGCCTTGGTGGTGGTGAAGTGGTAGTTCATCAGTGTCGTCATGCCGGGTTTCACGTATGCCTCAGCCAGGATGTTTTCGCAGGCACGGCCCTGGTGGGCGGGAAGCACGTAACTCGTACCAAACACTTCCTTCACGGCGGCTTTCACACGGTTGAACGTTTCCGAACCGGCATAGGCATCATCTGCCCGCATCGAGGCGGCAAACTGCAGGTCGGTCATGCCGTTGACGCCCGAGTCGGTGAGCATGTCCAAATAGATGTCGCGGTTTTGCAGCAGGAACGTATTGTTGCCTGCATCCTGTATTTTTCTCAGACGTTCCTCAACGGGGAGGAGTGACAGTTTCTGTACCATACGCACCTTGTGCATCTCCAAGGGCACTTGGTTTTCTTCTTTGTAGAATTTTACGGCCATGTTGAAATAGTAATAGAGTGAATAGATTATTCTGTTTTTTATGAAGTGAGTGCAAAAGTAACCACTCTCTTCTTTTAAAAAGGTAAACCTTTGACGGAAATAAATACCATTTTTACCGAAAAGAGTCGTAGATACCATTTTCTCCTACCATTTTTACGGATTATTGCTGCTATTGTCGTATTTTTGTACCCGAATTACCGATATATAATCAACTTGCTGAATCGAAAACATTTGGGGAATGGTAACAAAAGTAGAGAACATCGACCAATTCAACCGCTATTTCCATCAGGCAACGTGTCATCCGCAGGTAAGTGTGGGCAACCTCTATGATGCAGACCACTCTTTGTTTGAGCCTACAGATTTTGGCATGTATTGCGTGGTGCTGATGGATGCCGACTTCGGCGAACTGGTGTTGCGCGGGTCGTGCATGCGTTATAGGGCAGGCACCATCTTCACCATGAAACCCGGTCATGTGGTGAGCATGAATCTCGACCCTTCCGTCCATCCCCGTGGGTGGATGCTCGCTTTCAGGCCCGAACAGATAGTGAACACCGGTCTGGGTCGCGACTTCTATATGTTCAATTTCTTCGACTACGAAGTATTCGAGGCACTTGAACTGTATGAAGGTGAGCGGCGCACCATCATGAACTGCTTCAACAACATCTTGGCAGAGTTGCACGCTCCCGACGACGAGTTCACCAGTCATATGCTGCGCTTGTGCATCGGTCAGTTGCTCAGCCATTGCCGCCGTTTCTACGACAGGCAATTCGATACCCGGAAGATGGGAACCTCTGAGTTGGTTCACCAACTGGATTCCATGCTCGACGGTTATCTCGCGCCCGGCAGTGACCTCCCCCGTCGTTTCGGCCCTCCCCAGGTGTCATGGTGCAGCAACCAGTTTCATCTCTCTGCCAACTATTTTGGTGAGGTAGTGAAACGTGAGTTGGGCATTACCGCCAAGGAGTTTATCCAGAACAAGATTATAGAAAGGGCCGAGTCGTTGCTCGGAGAATCGAAGATGTCGGTCAATGAGGTGGCTGCCCAACTGGGGTTCAACTACTCCAACCACTTTACACGTTTCTTCCGCAACCTCACTGGCAAGTCGCCTTCGGAATTCCGCCAAACCATACTTTCCAAATAAAACTTATCAAGAGATTATGATTGGAACCATCGTCAATACCGCCACCATTATCGTGGGTGGCATCATCGGAGCTCTCCTTCACCGTGGTATCAAGGAGAAGTATAAGGAAGTGCTGTATGCAGGACTGGGCTTAGCCTCTTTGGCCATTGGCCTCAATGCCACCATCTCACATTTCAAGGAGTCGGAATATCCCGTCCTCTTCATCGTGTCGCTGGCAATAGGGGGTGTCGTGGGTACTGCCCTCGACATCGACGGCCGTTTCAAACGTATGGTAGACAAATTCTCCAAACAAGGAGAAGACAAGAAAAACCGTCTTGCTGACGGTCTTGCCACAGCCATCCTGCTCTATTGCATCGGTCCTCTGTCGATGCTTGGGCCTGTCTTCTCTGCCCTTAAGGGCGACCACACCTTCCTCTTCACCAATGCCACGCTCGACTTCGTGACTTCAATGGTGTTCGCCTCTACCTACGGCATAGGCATGATACTCGCTGCGCCGGTGCTCTTCTGCTGGCAGGGTATGTTCTGGTTGGTGGCACGCCTTTCCGCCTCCGCCATCAGCGATGCCCTGATGGCAGAACTGCTGATTGTCGGCGGTCTGCTGATTACGGGAAGCGGACTCTCCCTGCTCCAACTGAAAGACTGCCGCACCCTCAACTTGCTGCCAGCATTACTGGTGCCTGTCATTTGGTTCCTCTGCCGCTCTTTCTTCTGAGCGTCAATAGGCAGGGCCTACAAGCACACGCTTATAAACAAAACAATAGGGGACCCAATGCTGTCTCAGCATCGGGTCCCTCGCAAACTTCAAACAACCGAGAAAAAAGTTGTTTTTGTTGTTTTTATCTGATGAAAAGCAACTCACGGTATTTGGGCAGCGGCCACAGACTGTCGTCGACGATGAGTTCCAATTTGTCTATCTGATAGCGGATGTCATCAAGTTTCGGTTCCACCATGTCGTGGTAGGCGATGGCCTTGAGGTGCTCGTCCTCAATCTTGTTGGCTTCCCTGCGGGCGTTGATGAGTTCCTCCACCTGACTTTCTATTGCTGAGGTGCGCTCGGCAATCTCCTCAATGAGTTTGATGTTGCGTGAGGAAAGTCTTTCCGCCTTCTCAGTTGAGAAAATATCCGCCATGTTCTCCACATTCTCCAGCAATGCGCTCTGATAGCGTGTGGCTACAGGGATGATGTGGTTCATCGAGAGGTCGCCTAATACGCGTGCCTCTATCTGGATTTTCTTCGTATAGGTTTCCCACTTCACTTCGTTTCGGGCAATCAGTTCCTTCTCCGTCATCACGCCGAGGCTCTCAAACATCTCGATGCTCTCGGGGTCGAGGTAGCGCTCGAAAATCTTCGGGCACGACTTCTCCACGTCGAGGCCGCGTTTCTCTGCCTCAACGACCCACTCGTCGCTGTAGCCGTTGCCGTCGAATCGGATGGGCTTGCAAGTCTTGATATCCTCACGGAGCACGTCGATGATGGCGTGGAAGGTGGCATTGTGGCCAGTACCTTCAAGTTTCTTCGTGAGTTCCGGGATGTGGGCATCCACACGTTTCTTGAAATTGACGAGAGCCTCTGCCACGGCGGAGTTGAGGGCAATCATCGCACTGGCGCAGTTGGCCTCGCTACCCACGGCGCGGAACTCAAAGCGGTTGCCGGTGAAAGCGAACGGACTGGTGCGGTTGCGGTCGGTGTTGTCGATGAACAGTTCGGGAATCTCGGGGATGTCCATCTTCATGCCCTGCTTGCCGTTCATGGCGAGGATGTTCTCCCTGTCGGCCTTCTCGATGTGGTCGAGGAGTTCGCTCACCTGTTTGCCAAGGAACGATGAGATGATGGCAGGCGGAGCCTCGTTGGCACCCAGTCGGTGAGCATTGGTGGCACTCATGATGGAGGCTTTCAGCAGTCCGTTGTGGCGGTGAACACCCATCAGCGTCTCCACGATGAAGGTGGCGAAGCGCAGGTTTTGCTCCACTGTCTTGCCGGGAGCGTGGAGCAACACACCGTTGTCGGTCGAGAGGCTCCAGTTGTTGTGCTTTCCGCTGCCGTTGATGCCTGCGAAGGGCTTCTCGTGGAGTAGCACGCGGAACCCGTGTTTGCGGGCGATGCGCTTCATCACCGACATCAGAAGCATGTTGTGGTCTACGGCGAGGTTGGTGTCCTCAAAGATGGGAGCCAACTCAAACTGGTTGGGAGCCACCTCATTGTGGCGCGTCTTGCAGGGGATGCCCAGTTCGAGGGCGACAATCTCGAGTTCCCTCATGAATGCTGCTACACGTTCGGGGATGCTGCCGAAATAGTGGTCGTCCATCTGCTGGTTTTTCGCGGAGTCATGTCCCATGAGGGTGCGTCCCGTCAGCAGCAGGTCGGGTCTGGCGGCATAGAGTCCCTCGTCAACGAGGAAATACTCCTGTTCCCATCCGAGGTTGGAGGTCACCTTCTTCACGCTTGGGTCGAAATAGTGGCATACATCCGTAGCCGCCACATTCACCGCATGCAAGGCACGCAACAACGGAGCCTTATAGTCGAGGGCCTCGCCGCTATATGAGATAAAAATGGTGGGGATACAAAGCGTGTCATCGATGATGAATACCGGCGATGTGGGGTCCCATGCCGAATAACCACGAGCCTCGAAGGTAGAGCGGATGCCGCCGCTGGGGAAAGAAGAGGCGTCGGGCTCCTGCTGTACGAGCAGTTTGCCGGTGAACTCCTCCACCATTCCGCCTTTGCCGTCATGTTCTATAAACGAGTCGTGCTTCTCGGCAGTGCCTTCCGTCAGCGGCTGGAACCAGTGGGTGTAGTGTGTTACGCCGTTTTCAATGGCCCACTGTTTCATGCCTTCTGCCACGGCATCGGCCACCGCCCTGTCAAGTTGTGCGCCGTTATCGATGACGTCGATCATCTTCTCGTAGACCTGCTTCGGCAGGTACTTGTACATTTTCTCACGTGTAAAAACATTCTTGCCGAAATACTCACAAGGTCTCTCACTTGGGGCTTTAACGTCGAGTGGCTTCTTCTTGAATGCCTCGCCTACAACCTGAAATCTTAATGCTTCCATAACTTTACCTATTTAATTAGTTGAATACTCTTATTTCATGGCGCAAAGGTACTGCAAATTGTCGTGAAAAAACACTTTATTCTTTCTTTTTGTTTATTAAAAACGAATCAAACTTACATTTTGTAAAGTTGCAAATTTATTTTTCTTACCTTTTGCTAACACTTTGCACGCAAAATATATCATTTCGTTACAATCTGTTATTTGACATAAAAACAAAATCCTCCCCTTGCCATAACGGCAAGAAGAGGACGTGCTTCTGGAATGTTAGGGTTGCAGCGTAAACCCGAAAACCAGGTAGGCTTTTTGTGAGCACGGGTTGCCCACAAGTTGTCCGAAAACAGGTATCGAGAACGAGTCAGTCACCTTTATTTCCTTTGTGGCTTTCAACGAAAGGTTGGTTACCGCAAAACCCGTTGTGCCGTATGAGGTGGTGGCCCAGGGGACGGCACCTGCCGAAGCGGTCCATTCAATGTCAGATAGCTTGAAGGGCACAGCCAGTTCCATATAACTGCTGTAGGCACGATCGCCATCCTTGTTGACACCGTCGTTGCCGGCGAAGTTCGTCCACCACTGTATGCTTGCCACGCCGAAGTCGTAGCCGATGTTGGCCTCAAAGACATGGTTTGTGTTGTTGGCGTCGTACTTGAAATATCGGGCTTCCGGGTCAAGGCCATCGTTGAACCAATAGTCAGTGATTCCGATGTTCAGTCCGCCGAACGTATAACCAAGCGTCAGGTCAAATTCCTTCGTGTCGGAGGGATCCGAGATGCCGACGCTACCCCATGCCGTCAGCGACAGACCCTTATACCCTATGCCGAGTGTGGGCTGCAACGACACGTTGCCCAAATCCTGGCCACGCCAGATATACTGATTCACCACGTCGGCCGCTACCGTTGTCTCTACCTTATCCTGTGCCGTAACACTCATTGCCGTAGCGAATAATATCGCCAATAAAACAATCTTTTTCATACTTCTCATTTTTTTTATTACTTCATTCAAGTTTCACAGCTTCACTGCTTTCACTCCTATAACCTAAACCTTAGTTATAGCACAACTCACCATGCTCGTAAACGTCGAGGCCTTCCTCTTCGATGCGCTTGTCCACACGCAAGCCGTGCGCTTTCTTGATGCCATAGAACAGGGCGAAACCACAGACGGCAGCCCAGAGGTCAATGACGAGGATGCCGAAGCACTCTGCACCAAGGAATCCCCAACCATGGCCATAGAACAGGCCGTTGGACGTAGACAGCAGACCGGTCATCAGCGTTCCAAGGATGCCACACACACCATGCACGCTCGAAGCACCGACAGGGTCGTCGATATGCAACTTGTGGTCAATAAACTCGATGGCATAGACCAGCATGATGCCACAGACAAGACCAATAATCACCGCACCTATGGGCGATACCAGGTCACAGCCAGCCGTGATGCCCACCAGGCCTGCCAACACGCCGTTCAGCGTGAGCGAGAGTGAGGGCTTGCCATACTTCACCCATGTGAGGAACATGGTGGCCGTGCCACCTGCCACGGCGGCAAGATTGGTGGTCAGGAACACATGCGAGATAGCGACTCGGTTCACCTCACCACTGGCGGCCAACTGCGAACCAGGGTTGAATCCAAACCATCCCAACCAGAGGATAAAGACGCCTAAAGCAGACATGGCCAAGTTGTGACCGGGAATAGCGCGGCTCTTGCCGTCTTCTCCATACTTGCCCACACGAGGTCCCAGTGCCATGGCACCAATCAGTGCCAGCACACCACCTACGCTGTGCACGATGGCCGAACCGGCGAAATCGTGAAACACCTCGCCAAAGGTCGACATCATAAAACTATCGGCAGCATCGTTGCAGAGCCAGCCACCACCCCAGGTCCAGTGTCCCTCAATGGGGTAGATGAACAGCGAGATGACAGCACTGTAAATGAGGTACATCGAGAACTTCGTGCGCTCAGCCATCGCACCACTGACGATGGTGGCGGCAGTGGCACAGAAGACGGTCTCGAAAATCAGGAAACCCTCTACTGGCAGGTCACCCTTATAGAAGCTCAGGTCGCCCCAGTTGGGAGCACCTATAAATCCTGCACCATCGCTGCCGAACATGAATCCGAAGCCCAGAAAGAAAAACAGCAGTGAACCGAACATAAAGTCTACAAAATTCTTCATCAGGATGTTTGCCGTGTTCTTACTGCGCGTGAAACCTGCCTCACACAGCGCAAAGCCCGGCTGCATCCAGAAAACCAACATGGCTGCCAACAGCATCCATACCGTATCGAGTGAAAATCCAATTTCGTTCATAATCCTGAAAATTTAAATGTTAGTAACTCTTTTTCCTTGTCAATCTTTTACCATCAACTATTTCTTGTCTCTCAGTACCGTGTCGCCGTTCTCGCCCGTGCGGATGCTCCATGTGTCTATCACATCACTCACAAAGATGCGGCCGTCGCCAACCTCGCCCGTGTGGGCCACCTTCAGAATGACTTTCACCGTAGGGGTGACAATGATGTCACGGCATACAATGGTGATGGCCACACGCTCAATCACATCGGTACTATACTGCACGCCACGGTAAATCCTCTCCTGACGGCTCTGGCCGATGCCGTGCACGTCATGGTACTCAAACCAGTCGATGTCAGACGAAAGCAGGGCTGCCTTCACCTCCTCGAACTTCGTCTTGCGGATAATAGCTTCAATCTTTTTCATACCTTAATTCCTTAAAAAATTAATACTAACTCAAAACCCTCTTATTGGGTTACATTTCGCTTGTTTACGAGGGCAAAGGTATGACACTTTGAAACAAAAACAAAGAATTTACTACCACTTTGATTATTGAAAACGCACACAAATGTCAAAATGTAAACTCTTGAAAACTAAAAACTGTCATTTTGCTAACATATTGCGCCCAAATCATATCATTTTGATACAATCTGTTATCGCACACAAAAACAAAAAAGGATATGTCAAATGGCATATCCTCTTTTATTCGGTTCACGGAAAGTTATTTGCTCCAAGCCTTGATGCGCTGCAGGGCTTCATCGGTCTGCTCATGGCTGCCGAAGGCAGTAAAGCGGACGTAGCCCTCGCCTGAAGGACCGAAACCGACGCCGGGGGTGCAGACCACGTTGGCACCATAGAGCAGGGCCTCGAAAAACTGCCACGAGCCGGTGCCGTCGGGGGTGCGCATCCAAACATAGGGGGCATTCTCGCCGCCGTAGCACTCGTAGCCCAGACTGCGAAGGGTGGACAACATCTTACGGGCATTCTGCATATAATAGTCGATGGTGGCCTTGACCTGCTCCTTGCCCTCCGGTGAATAGATGGCCTCGGCGGCACGCTGTGAGATATAGCTGCATCCATTGAACTTCGTACACTGCCTGCGCAACCACAGTTGGTTGAGCGGTATCCGCTCACCCTCGAAAGTGGCGACGCTCACATCCTTGGGAACGATGGTGTAGCCACAGCGGACACCAGTGAAACCTGCTGTCTTGGAGTATGAGCGGAATTCGACGGCGCACTTCCTGGCTCCGCGAATCTCATAGATGGAGTGAGGTATCTTCGGGTCCTGGATATACGCCTGATAAGCGGCATCATAGAGAATCAGGGCATCATTCTTCAGCGCGTAGTTCACCCATTTGCGCAACTCCTGTTTGGTAATCACCGTACCTGTCGGATTGTTGGGATAGCAGAGGTAGATGACATCTACGGGGCGCCCCTTGGGAACTTCCGGCACGAAACCATTCTCAGCCTTAGTAGGCATATAGCGCACATTCGTCCAGCGGCCGTCACGGTAGGTTCCACAGCGGCCAATCATTACGTTGGAGTCGATATAAACAGGATAGATGGGGTCGGTGACACCGATGAAATTGTCCCAATGGAGCAACTCCTGGAAGTTGCCTGTGTCCGACTTCGCACCGTCGTTGATGAAGATCTCGTCGATATCAAGGTGGATGCCACGGGGCAGGAAGTCGTTTTTCAGGATGGCCTCACGGAGAAAGGGGTAACCCTGTTCGGGACCGTAGCCGCGGAATCCTCCGGCGGTAGCCATCTCATCGACAGCCTTATGCATCGCCTTGATGACAGCAGGACAGAGCGGTTGCGTCACATCACCGATGCCGAGGCTGATGACTTCGGCCTTAGGATGCATCACCTTGAAGGCGTTCACCTTCTTGGCAATGTCGGCGAACAAGTAGTTGTTCTGAAGGTTGAGAAAATGAATGTTTACTAATGCCATGGTTGATTTATTTCATAATTGTTTATTGTTGAGGGGAGTTCAAACCTTAGTTTTCAGAACATTCTATTTCCCCGTCAAAGACAAACTCGGCTGGTCCCGTCATATAGACGTGGTTGTCGGATTCACGCCATTCGATGTCAAGGGTTCCTCCGTCCATCACGATTTCCGACTTGCGTCCTGCATGACCTGTGAGGACAGCAGCCACTGCCGTGGCACAGGCTCCGGTACCGCATGCCTGGGTGATTCCGCTGCCACGTTCCCATACACGGGTGCGGATGCAACCGTCTGGTTCGATGCGTGCAAACTCGATGTTGCAGCGTTGTGGAAAGGCAGGGTGGCACTCCAGTGCCCGTCCCGTCTCACTTACCTGGTCTACGTCGTCGGTGAAGATGACGTAGTGTGGATTGCCCATTGAGACAAAGGTACCCTCGCCTGTAGCTTGTGAATCCACATATTGCGAGATGTCCTCCAGTTTCGGTTCCCCCATATCTACGGTGATGGAGTCGACGTGAGGGAAGGGGAGATGCTGTGCGATATGCAGGTGTAATCTCTTCACTCCCGACAGGGTCAGCAACTTGATTTCCGTCTTGATGGTCAGTCCTCGTTCGTAGAGATATTTTCCGATGCACCTTGACGCATTGCCGCACATCATCGCCTCGCTCCCGTCGGCATTGAAGATACGCATTGTGAAGTCAGCCTCTGGAACAGGACTTTTTCCGATAAGCACCAGACCATCGGAACCGATGCCCTTGTGGCGGTCGCTCCAATGAATGGCGGCCTCTGAGGGATTGGTCACCTCATGGAGCATGGTATTGACATAGATATAGTCGTTGCCGGCTCCGTGCATCTTGGTGAAGGGAATCTTACTCATTTGCTGAGGAATTGGTTGACTTTCTGTGCTGTCTGCCTTCCGCTTGCGAGGGCCCGCACCACGAGGCTGGCGCCATTGGCGGCATCACCGCAGACGAAGACATTCTCAGGATACTGAGGATGCTCTGGTTTGAGGAACCCCATGGCGAGCAGACAGAGTTCGGCCTTGATGATTTCCGGCTCACCCTTCTCAACCATGATGGGACGTCCGCCATTGGGATTGGGCTCCCAGTCGATTTCCTGCACCTTGACGCCAGTGAGTTTGCCATCCTTTCCCAAGAACTCAAGGGTGTTGATGTTCCAGCGACGGGTGCAGCCTTCCTCATGGCTTGATGTGGTCTTGAGGGTGCGGGGCCAATTGGGCCAGGGGTTCTGCGGGTCGACAGGACCTTCCACAGGTTTGGGCATAATCTCAATCTGGGTGACGCTCTTGCAGCCCTGGCGGTGGGCCGTACCGATGCAGTCGGAACCCGTGTCGCCACCACCGATGACGAGCACATCCTTGCCCTTTGCGGTGATGCGCTCATCTTTTGAAAACTCCATGCCTGCAAGGACTCGATTCTGTTGTGAGAGAAGTTCCAATGCGAAGTGAACACCCTTGAGTTCGCGCCCGGGAGCCCTAAGGTCGCGGGCGGTAGGAGTGCCTGTGGCGATGACGATGGCGTTGAAATCGGACAACTCGTCGATTCCGGATTCTCCGGAAAACTCCACACCGTATTTAAACTCTATTCCCTCTGCTTCCAGCAGGCGCAGGCGGCGGTCGATGAGTGTCTTGTTGAGTTTGAAGTTGGGGATGCCGTAGCGCAAGAGTCCTCCCGCTGCCTCGTTTTTCTCAAAGACCGTCACGCTGTAGCCCATCAGGTTGAGGTCGTTGGCGGCGGCGAGTCCTGCGGGACCGGCACCGATTACCGCCACGCGTTTCCCATTGCGTTCGGGATGGGCCACGGTGATGTATCCCTCGCGGAAGGCTGCCTCGGTGATGGCCGCCTCGTTCTCGCGGTTGGTGGTCGGCTCATGGTTGAAGAGATTGAGCACGCAGGCCTTCTCGCAAAGCGCAGGACAGATGCGCCCTGTGAACTCAGGGAATGGGTTGGTGGCATTCAGCAGACGATAGGCCAACTCCCATTCACCACGATAGAGGGCATCATTCCATTCAGGTGCCTTGTTTCCCAGCGGACATGCCCAATGGCAGAATGGCACGCCACAGTCCATGCAGCGCGAGGCCTGCAGTTTGCGCTCACGCGTGCAGAGCGTCTGCTCCACCTCGCCGAAATCATGGATTCTGTCGTGAATCGGACGGTATCCTGCCTCCTGGCGGTGTATCTCTAAAAATGCTTTTGGATTTCCCATATTTTTATGTAAGTTTTATTTGGAGTTCTGGAGTTTAGACAACAGTTCTGCTTGTCATTGTTGGTAGGGTCTCTTAGTAGTCTCTCTGCATGTCGGCAATCTTCTGGCGCAGTTTGTTCATCTGCTCCTCCTGCAGCACGCGCTTGTACTCGATAGGCACCACCTGGATGAACTCCTCGCAGTAGTGACTCCAATTGTCGAGCATGCGACCGGCAAGTGCCGAACCTGTATGGAGGTAGTGCTGACGGATGAGTTCGAGCAGTTCCTTCCGTGAGACGCTGTCCTCAACGAGGTTGATTTCAACCATATCCATATTGCAGAAATAGTCGAAGTTGTGTTTGCGGTCCCACACATAGGCAACGCCACCACTCATACCGGCGGCGAAGTTGCGCCCTGTGTCACCCAACACGACCACGCGGCCACCCGTCATATACTCGCAGCAATGGTCGCCTGCACCCTCGATGACTGCGATGGCACCGGAGTTGCGCACTCCGAAGCGCTCGCCCACCTTGCCGTTGATGTAAATCTCGCCAGAGGTGGCGCCATAAAGGCCGGTATTGCCTGCGATGATGTTGTCCTCTGCGTGGAAATCCTCACCGGAGCGTGCCGGCGGTAGGATGCTGATGCGACCGCCGCTGAGACCCTTGCCGAAGTAATCGTTGCACTCGCCCTCAAGCCTGAGGTTGAGTCCGCGAACGGCGAAGGCACCGAACGACTGACCGGCGGAACCTTTGAACTTGATGTTGATGGTGCTGTCGGGCAGGCCTGCCTCGCCGTATTTTTTGGCGACAACGCCACTGAGCATGGTCGTCACCGCACGGTCGGTGTTCTTGATGGCGTAGTCGAGTGTAACCTCTTCCTGCGAATCTATGGCTTTCTGTGCGGCGCGGATGATTTCCTCGTCCTTCACACCGCTGACCTTCGTAAATTGGCCGCGATCCCAGAACAAGGGCTTGTCCGACTCGGGTTTGTGCAGCATACGGGCGAAGTCGATGGTCTTCTGCTTTTCTGTTGCGGCATCCGTCCTCACCTCTATCAGTTCGGTATGTCCGATGATTTCCTTCAGGCTGTGAACGCCTATTTCGCTGAGGTACTCACGAACCTGTTGGGCCAGGAAGGTGAAGAAATTGACGACATACTCTGCCCGTCCCTGGAAATGCCTGCGCAGTTCTGGGTTCTGTGTCGCCACACCCATCGGACAGGTGTTGGTATTGCACTTGCGCATCATGACACATCCCAGCACAATCAGTGGAAGTGTTCCAAATGAGAACTCGTCGGCACCCAGCATTGCCATGACAATCACATCCTTGGCGGTCTTCAACTGTCCGTCTGTCTGCAAACGAACCTGATTGCGGAGTCCGTTTATCACCAGTGTCTGCTGCGTCTCGGCAAGACCAATCTCGGGCGAGATGCCAGCGAAGCGCATGCTGCTGGCAGGACTGGCCCCAGTACCGCCCTCAGCGCCGCTGATTACTATCAAGTCGGCCTTGGCCTTCGCCACACCTGCGGCAATGGTGCCCACACCACTCTCCGCCACCAGCTTCACACTGACGGCAGCCGTGGGGTTGATGTTCTTGAGGTCGAAGATGAGTTGGGCCAAGTCCTCAATGCTGTAGATATCATGATGTGGGGGAGGGGAGATGAGCGAGATGCCGGGGATGGCGTTGCGGGTCTTGGCGATAATCTCGTTGACCTTGAATCCGGGCAACTGACCACCTTCGCCAGGTTTTGCACCCTGTGCCACCTTGATTTGTATCTCCTCGGCATTCACCAGATACTCTGCCGTGACGCCAAAGCGTCCGCTGGCAATCTGCTTGGTCTTGCTCGACAGCGATACGCCGTCTACCTCCGTATGGTAGCGGGCGTTATCCTCGCCGCCCTCGCCAGTGTTCGAGCGCGTGCCCAATTTGTTCATTGCCAGAGCCAGCGCCTCGTGTGCCTCAATGCTCAATGCTCCAAAACTCATGGCACCAGTCACGAAATGCTTGACGATAGACTCTACGGGTTCCACCTCGTCGATAGGCGTAGGTTGGGCTGCCCGCTTGAAGCCGAAGAAGTCGCGGATGAAGATGGGACCGTCTTTCTCGTCCACCAGCGATGCCCATTCCTTGAATTTCTTGTAACTGCCCAGTCTGGTGGCCAATTGCAGTTGGGCTATCGTCTCCGGATTCCATGCATGCAGAATACCGTCCTTACGCCACGAGAACAAGCCTTGGTTTTGTAGAATGGTCTGCTGCCCTGCAGCCATGGCTGCCCCATGTAGACGGATGGCGTCGCGGGCAATCTCCTTCAATCCGACACCTCCGATGGTGCTCACCTCTGTGCCAAAGTAGCGCTGCAGCAAGTCGTCGCTCAGTCCGATGCTCTCGAAAATCTTTGCTCCGCGATAGGAGCGGATGGTCGAGATGCCCATCTTCGACATAATCTTTTTCAGGCCCTTGTCCACAGCCTTGATATAGTTTTTCTCCGCCGTCGCATATTCCTCCTGAATCTTTCCTCTTTTCACGAGGTCGTCGAGGATGGCGAACGTCATATACGGACACAGTGCGCTGGCACCATAGCCCAGCAGCAGAGCCGCATGCATCGTCTCGCGAATCTCGCCGCTCTCCACTATCAGTGCCGTCTGTACGCGCTTGCCCACAGAAATCAGGTAATGATGCACGGCAGAGACAGCCAGCAGGGAAGGAATTGCCGCATGTTTCTCGTCGATGTCACGGTCGCTCAGGATGATGTAGTTCACGCCCATATCCACACTTGCCTCAGCCTTATGACAAAGGTCGTCGAGTGCCTGGCGCAATCCCTCTCCACCTTGGTCCTTATCAAACAGTATGGCGAGTTTCTGGGTCTTGAATCCCTTATATCTGATGTTGCAGAGAATGTCGAGTTGCGTGTTGGTCAGCACAGGCTGCGGCAGACGCACCATCTTGCAGTTGGATGCATCCGGAGTTAGGATGTTGGTTCCGACGGCACCGATATATTCCGTCAGGCTCATCACTAGTTCCTCTCTGATAGGGTCGATGGCAGGATTGGTCACCTGTGCAAACTGCTGGCGGAAATAGTTGAACAGCACCTGCGGACGGTCGCTGATGACGGCAAGCGGTGTGTCGTTACCCATGGCTGCCACAGGTTCCTGACCCGCTGTCGCCATGGGAACGATAGTCTTGTCGATGTCCTCCTGGCCGAAACCGAAAGCAATGAGTTTCTGGGAGAAGTTGCTCACCCCATTATCCACGTGGCGACCGCTCTTCAACTTCTCCAGCTGCACGCGGTTTTCGTTGAGCCACTCGCGATAGGGATGGGCTTTGGCGAGTCGCTCTTTGATTTCGCCGTCATAGTAAATCTTGCCCTCCTGCGTGTCGATGAGCAGTATCTTTCCTGGCTGCAGCCTTCCTTTGCTGACGACATCGCCCGGTTCGAAGTCCATCACGCCTACCTCACTGGCCACCACCATCATACCCTGTTTCGTAATCGTATAGCGGCTGGGACGCAGACCGTTTCTGTCGAGCATTCCGCCAGCATAACGTCCGTCGCTGAACAACAATGCCGCTGGTCCGTCCCAAGGTTCCATCAAAATAGAGTGATATTCGTAGAACGCCTTCAGGTCTTCGCTGATGGGGTTCTTGTCGTTGAAACTCTCTGGCACCAGTATCGCCATCGCCTGCGGCAACGAGAGTCCGCTCATCATCAGGAACTCGAATACATTGTCCAGGCTGGCAGAGTCGCTCATGCCCTCCTGTACAAGGGGACACAAATCCTTGATGTCGCCCAGTGCCTCGCTGTTCAGCACGCTCTCACGCGCCTTCATCCAACCGCGATTGCCACGGATGGTGTTGATTTCGCCGTTGTGTGCCAACAACCGGAACGGTTGGGCAAGTTTCCATTTTGGAAAGGTGTTGGTGCTGAAACGCGAGTGCACCAGCGCCAGTCCGCTGGTCAGGTAATCATTGGAGAGGTCGGGGAAGTATCGCCGCAACTGTCCGCTTGTCAGCATTCCCTTATAAATGATGTTCTTGTTCGACAGCGAGCAGATGTAGAAGTCCTCGCAGTCTGCCGCTGTAGCGGCGGATTTGCCTTCCGCGGCTATCTCTGCCACACGATTCTCTATTCTCTTGCGTATCTTGTATAATATGCGCTCAAAGACAGGTACGTCCTCATCCGATATGCCGGTCACGAAAATCTGCTTGATGCTAGGTTCCACCTCACGGGCTGCCGCACCCAGCACCTCAGGATTTGTTGGCACGGTCCTCAGATGCATCAGCGTCAGTCCCTCGCGCTCGATTTCCTCAATCATCACGCTCAGAATCTCCTGCTGCGCCTGTTCGTCTTTGGGCAGAAACACCAATCCGGTGCCGTATTTTCCTTTCTCCGGCACTGGAATACCTTGCAATAGAATGAACTCATGAGGAATCTGTATCATGATACCCGCACCATCGCCTGTCTTGTCACGTGTCTCTGCTCCTCGGTGCTCCATGTTCTCCAGCACCTTCAGCGCATTATCGACCAGTTCGTGACTCTTTCCACCGTGGATGTTCACTACCATACCCACGCCACATGCGTCATGCTCATATTGGCTCTGATACAGTCCCTGCTTTCCTGTTTGAAGTTTGCATTTTGACATATTATCCTTACTTTTACTTTCTTTTTGTCTGATAATCGGTGCAAAGGTAAGTCAGTATGCTGTATTTTGCAAGAATTTTGCGACATTTTAAATCTTTATTTTAAAGAAAAATATCATTTTGTTACAAAAAAGTGTATTTTGACAACAAAGTGATTACAAAAAGTTCTGTTGTTATATTGCTTTCTTTACACTTTGACAATTGTGTGCGTTTTTAACAATCAAAATGAAACCAACATCTTTATTGAATCACCGAAACATTATAACTTTGCGCCCAATATAGGGCAACAGGTTGAAAAGTGAGAGAAAAGAGACTTATAATCATATAAAATAGGTAAAAAGGTATGAAGATTAAGAAGCGTTGGAAAATCCTGATGGCGGCAATGGTTTTGATAGCCGTTGCAGGACTTTTTGTAGGGGAGCCTACGTTTGAGTGTGACTGGTCGGTCATCTCCGCTGCTGATGTGGCCTGGCTGATTACCGCCACTATTTTTGTGTTGATGATGACCCCTGGCCTGTCGTTCTTCTATGGCGGCATGGTGGGTGCAAAGAATGTGATATCCACGATGCTGCAGTCGTTTATCGCCATGGGTCTTATCTCAGTGCTGTGGGTGGTCGTCGGCTTCTCGCTGTGCTTTGGCGACGACATCGGCGGCATCATCGGCAATCCGCTCACATTCCCGATGTTCCACAACGTAGGTGGGGCGGTCTACACCACCCCTGCAGGCAACATATTGGGTGGAGCCAGCATCCCGCTTGCCCTGTTCGCCCTGTTTCAGATGAAGTTTGCCATCATCACACCTTCGCTTATTACGGGGTCATTTGCCGAGCGTGTCAGGTTTTCGGCCTATATGTTCTTCATGATGTTTTTCTTCTTCTTCATCTACTGTCCGTTGGCCCACATGACATGGCACACAGAGGGATTGTTCATGCGATGGGGCGTGGTGGACTTTGCCGGCGGTATCGTGGTTCACGCCTCATCGGGTGTGGCAGCACTGGCAGGTGCCATCTTCTTAGGACGGCGGCGGGCAGGGACACGCAAGAGCGAACCCGCCAACATTCCCTTTGTCCTTTTGGGTGCCGCCATGCTGTGGCTGGGGTGGTTTGGTTTCAACGCGGGTTCGTCGCTGCACGCCGACGGTCAGGCCATCAAGGCATTCCTGAATACCAACACGGCATCTGCCACGGCGATGATGACTTGGATATTCTTCGACTGCCTGCGCGGCCGTAAGCCATCAGCGATGGGTGCTGCCGTGGGGTGTGTGGTAGGTCTTGTGGCCATCACGCCATCTGCAGGTTACGTCACCGTGGGACAGAGCATCTTCATCGCCTTCGTCATCACGCTCATCTGCAATGTCGCGGTCTACTGGCGTTCGCACAGCAGCATCGACGATGCCCTTGATGTGTTTCCCACTCACGGCACGGGCGGTATCTTTGGTACGGTGCTCACCGGCATCTTCATTCAGGAGGGACTGATAGCAGGCACTTGGGACGGTTTTGTGATATTCCTCTACCACCTGCTTGCCATCGTCATCGTCTTTGTCTATACCTTTGCTGTCAGTTGGATAGGCTACAAGCTTATCGACAGTGTGATACCCATGCGTGTGTCCTCCTACAGCGAAAAAGTGGGACTCGACTTCTCGCAGCATGATGAGCACTACGGACTCGCCCACATCGGCGAACGTGAGCTGGCGGAATATGAGGGGCATCTGAGGGAGAAGTTGAAGACTGATGATTGAGATTTACGCTTCGCATGATTGTCGGCTGCACTCAGCATACTGAAAGCAAGCTTTCGTCTGCATTCGGTTTGCACGACAATTGAGGATTAGGCAAACTTTCAAACAACATAATGGAGACAAAGTATATTTTTATCACAGGAGGTGTGGCCTCATCATTGGGAAAGGGCATCATCTCTGCGTCATTGGGGAAACTGCTGCAGGCCCGTGGCTATCGGATAACGATACAGAAGTTCGACCCGTACATCAACATCGATCCCGGGACGCTCAACCCCTATGAGCATGGTGAGTGCTACGTGACGGCCGACGGCATGGAGACCGACCTCGACCTGGGTCATTACGAGCGGTTTACGGGCATAGAGACCACGCGCGACAACAGTGTGACCACTGGGCGCATCTATCTGAGCGTCATCGAGCGCGAGCGAAGGGGCGACTATCTGGGCAAGACCATTCAAGTGGTGCCCCACATCACCGATGAGATAAAAAGACGCATTTTGCTCAATGCCTCAAAGCAGCCCCTTGATTTTGTGATAACAGAGATTGGCGGCACTATCGGCGACATCGAGAGTCAGCCGTTTCTGGAGGCAATACGCCAACTGCGCTGGGAACTGGGACCTACGAGGGCGCTGAATGTGCACCTGACCTATGTGCCCTATCTTGCAGCAGCTGGTGAACTGAAGACGAAGCCGACGCAGATGAGTGTGAAACAGTTGCAGGGTTTCGGTATCCAACCCGAGGTACTGGTGCTGCGCACGGAGCATGAGCTTAACCATGACCTGCGGGCGAAGGTGGCACATTTCTGCAATGTCGATGTGGATGCCGTGATTCAGAGTCAGGACCTTCCGAGCATCTACGAAGTGCCGGTGAACATGCAGCGTCAGGGACTGGATGCCATCTGCCTGAAAAAGATGGGTGTCAACCCCGGACCCACGCCCGAGTTGGGTCCGTGGCGGGCGTTTCTGGAACGTCGGAAACAGGCGACGATGGCAATTCGCATCGCGCTTGTCGGTAAATATGACCTGCAGGATGCCTACAAGAGCATCCTTGAGAGCCTTGCCCATGCGGGAACTTACAATGACCGCAAGGTGAAGGCTGTCTTTGTAAACAGCGAGACGATTACTCCCGACAACGTGGAGGAAAGGTTGGATGGCATGGCGGGCATCGTAATTTGTCCGGGTTTCGGACAGCGAGGCATCGAGGGCAAGATTCTCGCCGCCGAATTCGCCCGCACCCATGACATACCGGCATTCGGCATCTGTCTCGGCATGCAGATGATGGTGGTGGAGTTTGCCCGCAACGTATTGGGCTACAAGGATGCCAACAGCAGCGAGATGGACTTGGAGACAACCCACAATGTCATCGACATGATGGAGGAACAGAAGAATATTACGCAGATGGGAGGCACGATGCGCCTCGGTGCCTACGAATGTGAGTTGGTCAAGGGCAGCAAGACATGGGAGGCTTATGGTGAGGAAACGCTCATCCGTGAGCGCCACCGCCACCGCTATGAGTTCAACAACCTATATCAGGAGGATTATGAGCGCCATGGCATGAGGTGCGTGGGCATCAATCCTGCCTCCAATCTTGTGGAAATCGTAGAGATACCTACTCTCAGATGGTATGTCGGAACGCAGTTCCACCCCGAATATTCATCGACAGTGCTGCATCCGCATCCGCTGTTTTTGTCGTTCATTAAAGCTTGCATCGATGGAACAGTTGAAGCATGAGTGTGGCGTGGCGATGATTCGCCTGCTGAAGCCATTGGAGTATTATGAGCGGAAGTATGGCACATGGCGGTACGGGCTCAACAAACTCTACCTGATGATGGAGAAGCAGCACAACCGAGGTCAGGAGGGAGCAGGCATCGCCTGCGTCAGTCTGGATGCCCCTGTTGGCGAGGAATATATGTATCGTGAGCGGGCAGAGGGTAAGGATGCCATCACCGAGGTGTTCAAACGCGTCTCCCGTCCATTGCCAGACGGCAGTTCTGCTCAGGCGGGGGAGCAGTCGTCCTTCGCCGGACAACTATATATGGGGCATCTTCGCTATTCCACGACCGACAAGCGGGGACTGCAGTATGTCCATCCTTTCCTGCGACGCAATAACTGGAGGGCGAAGAATCTCTGCCTGTGCGGCAACTTCAACATGACCAACATCGACGAGGTCTTCGAGCACCTGACACAGCAGGGACAGTCGCCAAGGATTTATGGCGACTCCTACATCACCTTGGAACTGATGGGCCACAGGCTCGACCGTGAGGTGGAACGACTCTATGGCGACGCGCGGATGAGAGGCCTGAAGGACATCTTCATCACCCGCTATATCGAGGACAACATACAGATGGCGAATGTGCTCCGCACCACCATGCCCCATTTCGACGGTGGTTATGTGATGTGCGGCCTGACGGGTTCGGGCGAGATGTTTGCCATGCGCGACCCCTGGGGCATACGTCCGGCGTTCTGGTATCAGGACGATGAGGTGGTGGTGCTTGCCAGCGAGCGCCCCGTCATCCAGACCACCTTTGACTTGGATGCCGACGACATCCATGAGCTCCAGCCCGGACAGTCGCTCATCGTCACGAAGAACGGAAGCAGCAAACAGGAGCAGATACTGCCGGCAAGAAAATACAGTGCATGCTCCTTTGAGCGCATCTATTTCAGCCGGGGCTCCGACCGTGACATCTATCAGGAGCGCAAACGGTTGGGCGAACAGTTGGTGCCAGCCGTCATGAATGCCATCGGCGGCGACATCGCCAACACCGTCTTCTCCTATATCCCCAACACGGCAGAGGTGGCCTTTCATGGACTTACCGACGGGTTCAGAAAACAGAATCACGAAGTGCGCATCGAGAAGGTGGTGTGGAAAGACATCAAACTGCGCACGTTCATCACTGAGGACAAGGAGCGCGACGACCTCGCCGCACATGTCTATGACATTACCTATGGTTCACTCCGGCCCTACAAAGACAACTTGGTCATCATCGATGACTCCGTTGTCCGCGGCACCACGTTGAAGGAGAGCATTTTCAAGATTCTCGAGCGCCTGCATCCCAAGAAAAACGTGATGTTGTCGAGTTCGCCGCAGATACGCTATCCCGACTACTACGGCATCGACATGTCGAGCCTTGAGGAACTCTGCGCCTTCCGTGCCGCCATCGCCCTCATCAGGGAGCGAAGGATGAGCCGGTTGATAGCCGACACCTACCGTGCGTGCAAGACACAGCCATTGGCAGAGAACCATGTGCGTGCCATCTATGCCCCATTCACGGCAGAGGAAATCAGTACCAAGATCGTGGAGATGCTGCGCCCGGAGGGTATGCAGGTGCCGGTAGAACTGGTGTTTCAGAGCCTCAAGGGACTTCATGAGGCATGTCCGCGTCATCCGGGCGATTGGTATTTCACAGGACATTATCCCACGCCCGGCGGCATCCGCATGGTGAACCAGGCGTTTGTGAGTTATATGGAGAAAGCAAAACATGAATAAAACAATGAGAAAGGCGAAACTGATTCTCGACGATGGCACCGAGTTCTGCGGATGGTCGTTTGGCGCCGAGCGCAACGTGTCGGGTGAGGTGGTTTTCAACACTGCCATGACAGGTTATCCCGAGAGTCTGACCGACCCGAGTTATGCGGGACAGATGCTCACATTCACCTATCCCCTGATTGGCAATTACGGTGTGCCTGAGACAGGGGATGCAGATGGTGTCTTGCCCGTTTTTATGGAAAGCGAGCGGATACATGCTGTGGCGGTGATTGTGGCTGACTACAGTATGATATACTCGCATTGGAATGCCAAGGAGTCATTGGCATCGTGGCTGCAGCGGGAAGGCATTCCGGGACTGACAGGCATCGACACCCGCCGCCTGACCATGAGGCTCAGGGAACATGGCGTGATGATGGGGCGTATAGAGATAGAAGGTGCTCAAAAAACTGAGGAGTCTCCAGAGAGCTACGAGAGTGTCAACTGGGTGGAGAGGGTGAGTTGCAAAGAGGTCATCACCTATCAGCCAGAAGGCAGCAGAAGACATCGCGTGGCACTTGTGGACTGCGGCGTGAAGGCCAACATCATCCGCTGCCTGCTCCGACGAGGCATCGAGGTGGTGCGCGTGCCGTGGGACTACGATTTCAATACGCTTGACTTCGACGGACTGTTTTTGGCGAACGGTCCCGGCGACCCCGAACGGTGTGGAAAGACCGTGGAGCATATCCGTGAGTTCCTGAACAAGGAAATGCAAAATCCCTCCAGCGCAAGGCCATGCATGGGTATATGCCTCGGCAACCAACTGCTGGCAAGGGCGGCAGGTGCCACGACTTACAAACTGAAATATGGTCACCGCAGCCACAACCAACCGGTGATGAGGGTAGGGGATAGTTCGGCTACGCAGTGCTTCATCACCTCGCAAAACCATGGTTATGCGGTGGATGATGCTACGTTGCCAACCGACTGGGAAGCCCTTTTCGTGAATATGAACGACGGGTCGAATGAGGGTATCCGCCATAAGACGATGCCGTGGATGTCGGCACAGTTTCATCCAGAGGCTTGTTCTGGTCCTGTGGATACGGAGTTCCTCTTCGATGAGTTCGTGAGCTTGCTGGATGGGGTTAAAGGTGGTGCGGGCAACTCGCCCACATGTGAGAAGGAGACAACCGATACCTCATCTCGCAAAATCGAGAAAGTGCTGCTTTTAGGCAGCGGTGCGTTGAAAATCGGTCAGGCAGGTGAGTTTGACTATTCGGGGTCGCAGGCATTGAAAGCGTTGAGGGAGGAAGGTATTCATACCGTACTTGTCAACCCCAATATCGCCACTGTGCAGACCTCAAAAGGAGTGGCGGACACCGTGTATTTCCAACCCGTGCAGCCCGATTTCGTGGAGCGCATCATCGAGAAAGAGCGGCCCGATGGAATCTTATTGTCGTTTGGCGGTCAGACGGCACTCAACTGCGGTGTGGAACTGCACAGGAGGGGGGTGCTCGAACGCTATGGCGTGAAAGTGCTGGGTACTCCCGTGCAAGCCATCATCGACACAGAGGACCGCGACCTGTTTGTGCGCCGCCTCGATGAGATTGGGGTGAAGACCATCAAAAGCCATGCATGCGCCAACATCGAGGAGGTGAGGGTGGCGGCAGCCGAACTGGGCTTCCCCGTCATTCTCCGTGCTGCTTATGCGCTGGGCGGTTTGGGCTCAGGATTCTGCGAGAATGCGGAGGAACTTGAGACACAGGCCGAGGAGGCGTTCTCCTTCTCTCCCCAGGTGTTGGTGGAGAAGTCGCTGCGAGGTTGGAAGGAAATA
>JAGCXX010000256.1 GCA_017961115.1 Prevotella sp.
AGTCAAGAGCTTCGGGGCAAAGAACCCGAAATCGCTGGCACTGCGCACCCACTCACAGACATCAGGATGGTCGCTCACTGAGCAAGACCCGTTCAACAACGTGGGCCGTACATGTATCGAGGCTATGGCTGCCGTGCTAGGCCACACCCAGTCGCTTCATACCAATGCGCTCGACGAGGCTATCGCGCTCCCGACCGATTTCTCAGCACGTATCGCACGCAACACCCAAATCTACATCCAGAATGAGACGAAGGTTTGCAAGCAGATTGACCCATGGGCTGGCTCTTACTATGTGGAGACGCTGACCAATGAACTGGTGCACAAGGCATGGGAGCATATCCAGGAGATTGAGAAACTTGGCGGTATGGCAAAGGCCATTGAGACAGGACTGCCCAAGATGCGTATCGAGGAGGCTGCCGCTCGCACTCAGGCGCGCATCGACTCTGGCGTTCAGACCATCGTCGGCACCAACAAGTATCGCCTCGACCATGAGGATCCCATCGATATCCATGAGGTGGACAACACTGCTGTTCGCAAGCAGCAGGAGGAGTCGCTGGCTCAGGTCAGGTCAGTGCGCGACGAGGAGGCTTGCCAAGCTGCTCTCAAGGCAATCACCGACTGTGTGCGTGATTTCAACGAGGGACGTAAGAGCGAGAACAACTTGCTCGACCTGGCTGTGAAAGCTGCCCAACTGCGCTGTACTCTCGGTGAAATCAGCGATGCCTGCGAGGCTATCGTAGGAAGATATAAAGCAATCATCAGAACTATTTCAGGCGTGTATTCATCAGAAAGCAAAAACGACTCCGACTTTGAGAAAGCTTGTGAGTTGACAGAGGAATTCTTCAAGAAAGAGGGTCGCAGACCACGTATCTTCGTTGCCAAAATGGGACAGGACGGTCACGACCGTGGTGCCAAGGTGGTGGCCACTGGCTATGCCGACTGTGGTTTCGATGTCGATATGGGACCGCTCTTCCAGACACCGGCAGAGGCTGCCAGGGAGGCCGTCGAGAACGACGTGCACATCGTGGGCGCATCCTCACTTGCCGCAGGTCACAAGACGCTTATTCCACAACTGATTGAGGAACTGAAGAAACTGGGCCGTGACGACATCATGGTCATCGCGGGCGGTGTGATTCCCGCACAGGACTACGACTTCCTCTACAAGGCTGGCGTGGCTGCCATCTTCGGTCCTGGCACATCTGTAGCCAAGGCTGCCGTGGAAATGATGAACATCCTCCTCGACAAATAATCGAGAAGCCTCACTACACAATCAGGGCGGATAAGCTGATGCTTACCCGCCCTGATACTTTTTATAAATAGGTTATTTACCTGACTTCGAGGTTGACTATTCGATGCTCTCTATCCTGACGCCGTCGAGTTCTTCCATGATGCCCAGCACGCGCGACTCATAACGGTTGCGTTTCACGTTGACTTCCACAGTGACCAAATAGGTGCTGCCATCCTGACCCACCTGCTCACGCATATTGTAGGAGTCGATAGTCATGTCGTCCTTGCGCATCCTGTCAAGCACACGCCTCACATCGTTAATGCTCGGTGAGGAGAAGGTGATGTTGATATTCCTGGTGCCAAACTTCTGGAAAACATAGTTGAGCGTCTCAAGGCATATCAGGACAAGTACGGTCGAGGCGGTGGCCAACAGATACAAACCAGCACCGCAGGTCATACCGATGGCGGAGGTGACCCATAGTCCGGCGGCGGTGGTGAGACCTCTCACCACATGGCGCTGGAAGATAATGGTGCCTGCTCCGATGAAACCGATTCCGCTGACTACCTGGGCGGCAATTCGTGAGGGGTCGAGCCTGACGTTCAAACCGGCATCGCGCGATTGAACCAGGATTTGCTCAAAGCCAAACTGAGAGACAACCATAAACAAGGCACTGCCCATCGCAACCAGGAAATGGGTGCGGAAACCTGCCTCCTTGGCGCGATAGCCGCGCTCCAGTCCGATGGCGGCTCCCAGGATGGAGGCTACGAATAGCCTAAGTATGAACTCTGACGTCATGCTAACTGAACACTAATTCTTCCTTCTCTGGATGCTTGTCTATCCGTATAGTACTGCCTGTGGCTACCTCACCACTGAGAATACGCTCGCACAGGCCGTCCTCAATGTAGTTCTGAATGGCGCGCTTCAGCGGACGGGCACCAAACTGCACGTCATAACCTTTGGTGGCGACAAATTCCTTGGCCTCGTCGCTGAGCACCATCTGATAGCCCAATTTCTCCACTCGTTGGTATAAACCGCTGAGTTCTATGTCGATAATCTTCTTGATGGCATCCAAGTCGAGTTGGTCGAAGGTGATGATTTCGTCCAAACGGTTGAGGAACTCAGGGGCAAACTGCTTGCTGAGACTCTTCAGGATAATGGCGCGGGCATGCTCCTTGTCGCTCTCGTTGAGACTGAGACCCAAAGTGCCGCCGGCATTGAATCCGACTCCACGGCCAAACTCCTTCAACTGGCGGGTACCGGCATTGGAGGTCATGATGATGACGGTGTTGCGGAAATCTATCAGACGGCCGTTGCCATCGGTGAGCCTGCCTTCATCCAAAACCTGGAGCAGCAGGTTGAACACATTACCATGGGCCTTCTCTATCTCATCGAGCAGGACGATGGAGTAGGGGTGGCGGCGTACCTTCTCCGTCAACTGTCCTCCCTCATCATATCCGACATATCCCGGAGGGGCACCGACAAGGCGGGAGACATTGAAACTCTCCGTAAACTCGCTCATGTCAATCCTTATCAGGTCTTCGGCACTGCCAAACATCTGTTCGGCGAGTTTCTTGGCGAGATAGGTCTTGCCAACACCGGTGGGACCGAGAAACATGAATGCGCCGATGGGGTGGTTGGGGTCTTTAAGTCCGACACGGTTGCGCTGGATGGCTTTCACCATCTTCTCAATGGCGGCATCCTGCGCGATGACGGCTTTCTTCAATTCCTCTCCCATGTTGCGGAGACGGATGCCTTCTGCCTCTGCCATGCGCTGAACAGGGACTCCGGTCATCATGGACACAACATCGGCAACCTCTTTCTCCGTGATGGTCTCACGCTGACCGTTGTCGCCATTGTTCCACTCCTCATTCATACGCCGCAACTCCTCTTCCAAAAGGGTCTGGCGGTCACGGAAACTGGCTGCCAACTCGAAGTTCTGGTTTTGAACCGCACCTTTCTTCTTGATGTTGACCTCCTCTATCTCCTTCTCCTTGGCGATAATCTCTGGGGGGATGTTGGCATGCTGAAGATGCACGCGAGCTCCCACTTCGTCCATGGCGTCTATGGCCTTGTCGGGGAAGGAACGGTCGGTAACGTAACGACCTGTCAGACTCACACAACTGGCAAGGGCTTCCTCCGTGTAGTTGACATGGTGATGCTGCTCATAGCGGTCGCGGATGTTCTGCAATATCTGAAGCGTTTCTTCCGCTGTGGTGGGCTCGACCATCACCTTCTGGAAACGGCGCTCCAAAGCTCCGTCCTTCTCGATGCTCTTGCGGTACTCGTCAAGGGTGGTGGCGCCAATGCACTGTATGGTGCCTCTTGCTAATGCCGGCTTGAGAATGTTGGCGGCATCCATCGAACCGGGTGTCGAACCGGCTCCGATGATGGTGTGTACCTCGTCGATGAAGACGATGATGTCGGGACTTTGCTCCAATTCCTTAATCAGGGCTTTGATGCGCTCCTCAAACTGACCGCGATACTTGGTTCCGGCAACAACGGAGGTGAGGTCGAGACTCACCAGGCGCTTGTTGAACAGGATGGGGGAGGTGCGGTGCTTGACAATGAGTTGGGCCAAACCTTCCACGATGGCACTCTTGCCCACACCGGGCTCGCCGATAAGGATGGGGTTGTTCTTCTTGCGGCGGCAGAGTATCTCCATCACGCGCTGCATCTCATGCTCACGGCCCACCACAGGGTCGAGCTTGTTCTCGGAAGCTGCCTGGGTGAGGTCGGTGGAGAAATTGTCCAACACGGGCGTCTTGCTGCCATTTTGCTTGCGTGCCTGTGCCGTTCCGGATGGTTTGCTGCCCATTCCGCCCATTCCGAGGTCATCGTCCTCTTCCTCTGGGTCATCAGGCATTCCTATGCCGTCTGTCGGCTTGTTTGCTGTCTGTTGAAAATACTTTGATACTTCTTCGTAAGTCATGGAATAATTTTCTAATACCGTTTTTGCTCCATTGTCCACACGGTCGTGGAGAATGGCCAATAGCAGATGATGGATGTCCACCATCGGCGAATGCTGAAGCCGAGCCTCAAGTACTGCCAACTTGAGAATGTTGCTGGCTTGGGGGTCGAGAAGCAATTCCCTCGGATTCAAGGGGGCATTGCCCTTGTCTTTGCTTACCCTGCTTTCAAGTTCCTTCTTCAATGAATGTCTGTCTATCGTGAAAGTCTCCAAAAGATGGGTAATCACACCGGATTTGTCCCTGAGAAGTGCCATCAGCAAATGCTCAGGACATACCGATGCACAGTCAAGCCGGGTGGCTTCCTCCCGACTGAATGACAGTATTTCTGATACCTTTTGTGAAAACTGGCTGTTTGCCATCTCTTTTTTACCTTAAAATATATAATTCATGTCCAAATTCTCAACCATCTTACTGCAAATGGTGTGCCAAAGTATATCCTAACCGAAAAATTTGTGGTATTCTTCCTCAAAATTGGGGGTGAAGAAACTGCTGCCCATCTTATTGCTGATTTCCTCCGGCGTAAAGAATCGACCTCCCTCCAACTCATTTGTATTGGGTTTGACGTCACCGTCATAGGTGGTTTTGTACACATACACCAATTCTCGCTCACGCTTGCCTTCGAAAACATACTTCCCAAGGAAGACGGGTTCAAAGTCGGTGATGCCCAATTCTTCGCCTACCTCACGGAAAAGGGCATGCTCCACCTCTTCAAGATAGTCCACATGACCGCCTGTCGCCGTGTCCCATTTATCGGGTTGGATGTCTTTCCATGCTGGACGATGCTGCAGATACAACTCTCCTTTTGAGTTGAAGACATGCAGGTGTACCACAGGATGAAGCACCTTGCTGCCGTCATGAGCCTGACTCCTGCAGATGCTGCCGATGACACGACCTTCTTCGTCTACGACGGGAAATAGTTCTTTGGGATTGTCCATAGCGAGGTGTTGTTGGGGGTGCACTATAATGCCATCACTGCAGTGAAGCAATCGCTGAATTGCTCACTGATTCCAATAGGCTCTTCTCTGAAAATGCCGAATACAGTACTTCCGCTTCCACTCATCAGAGCGAATACGGCTCCCTTTTGATAAAGGGATTCCTTGATTTCACCCAGTCGGGGATATTTTGCGAAGATAGATTCCTCGAAGTCGTTTTTCAACTCTTCGCGCCATGTATCAATGGGTTGTCTGACAATGTCCCTACAGCACTTTTTGGGTTGCCTGGGGGTGATTCCCGCATAGGCTTCTTTGGTGGATACGGCAATGTCGGGCTTGACCAATGCAAGATAGTATCCACTCAAGTTGCCGTATTCTCCGTCTGCTGGTTCCAATTCATCTCCTATACCCATTGCGAAGGATGGCTCTGCAGTAATGAAGAAGGCGCAGTCGGCACCCAGGTGTGAGGCATAGCGCTCCATTTCGGCGATGCCCATGTTGAGATGATACTCCTCATCGAGAAGACGTATCATGAATGCAGCATCGCTGGAACCGCCTCCCAGTCCGGCTTGAGTGGGAATGCGTTTGCACAAATGGGCGTGAACACGTGGCAACCTAAAGTCTTGCGCCAATAGGTTGTAGGCCCTGACAATCAAGTTGTTGGATTCTTCACCATCGATGACGATTCCGGTTGTCTTCAGGTCGCAGGGCGTATCGCTGGGAAAATCATGGTCCATTTTGTGAACCGAGAGGGCATCACACAGTGGGATGGGGTAGAATACCGTTTCAAGTGAATGGTAGCCATCGGCTCGCTTCGAAACGATATTGAGTCCTAAATTGATTTTGGCGCAAGGGAATACTGTCATGATTTTTTGCTTTGAGTCAGTTATCCATTAATATTTCCAATTCTACGATGTTACAAAGGTATGCAAAAATAATGGAAAAACATCGTAGGGGACTGGGGTATTTATCCTGTCAAACGGCAACAATTAACATTAATATTGATTTGATTGGGATTTATATGCCAATTTTTAACTTTTTTAGCAAAAAATTTGGATTTTGAAATATTTTTTAGTACTTTTGCAGGAAATTATGAATTTATCGTGAGAATCCGTCATCATTTTGTTTTCGTTGGCTCAATGTTGGTGTCATTGCTGCTGGCGAGTTGTGATTTCAAGTTGAAGCCTTTTGAGGAGGAAGAGGTGGACACACTTGAGATCCGGATTCAGCGTTATGACCGTATCGAGAGCCTGTATCTCACAACGGGTGACTTCTCCGCTCTTCAGCAGATGAGCACCGACTATCCCATAGAGACCAGGACCTTGATTGAAAGGGTGCTCAACTTGGGCAACATCGACGACCCCAACATCAACAGCAAATTCCTCAGTTTCTTCCAAGACTCTATCCTGCAGACAGTTATCTCGGATGCAGAACTGCAATATGCCAACATGGACGACCTCAACAGGCAACTGACAGATGCGTTCCATAAATTGAAAACATGGCTGCCCGATTTGAAAATCCCTCTCATATACGCCCAGATTTCGGCTCTCGACCAAAGCATCGTGGTGGGCAACGAGTCGGTCGGCATTTGTTTGGACAAATATCTGGGGGAGGACTATCCCCTTTATAAAAGGTACTACACCGCCGAGCAGCGGAAAACAATGAACAGAAACTATGTGGTTCCCGACTTCCTCTGTTTCTATCTCGTGAGCATCTACAACCTTCCTAATTTCAGGGATGCGTCACAACAGGAGCGCGACTTGCATTTCGCCAAAATACAGTGGGTGGCAAACAAAGTGATGGCTGTAAGGTTTTTTGAAACAGAAAACGTCAATATCATCGACCGATATATGGCGGAGCATCCGGAATACTCTGTTGCCCAACTGCTTAAGGATACTGATTATTCACGTTTCAAGGCTAGGAAATAAAGATTATCAATGGGCAGAAGTCCTGTGGCGGATGCTTCAGTGCCCCAATTTGATGACCTCTTCTCCCACTTTTACGATGTACACCTGATGGGCAGGCAAAGCAAGCCGGAGACGGGTTTCGTGGGCTACAGTCGACATCACTGAAACACCCCTAAGGTCGTAAACTTGGATTTTTGTGCCTATCTCGACGTCATTCAACGCCAAAACACCTTCATTCCATCCCCATTTCCATTTTCTTGACAACAAATTGTCTATGCCGCCATCGTCATCATACTGGGCGGTGATGGTCAGTTTCTGGCATGTGGGCATGGTCATGTGGAATGAGCAACCATTGATGGTCTGCGTGGTGGTTGAGCCATTGCCAAACTGGTTGATAGTCCAACCGGTGATGATTCTGCCATTGGCTGGCACACCCTCAATGGTATATGGGCGGTTGGCATAGAACCTGCCATTGAATTTTCCCTTCGTCAGCCGTATATCGTTGATGTTAATTCGAATGGCTTGCAGGTCTGTCTCGGCGGCATCTTGATTGATTTCTACGGGTATGGCTTCACCAAGGTCATAATATTGGGCGAGTTGGGTGTAGAAATGGTCCGTGCGGGCATCCATCCAGTTGCGGGCAGTGTTCAGTTCTGTCGTATAGTTGGGCCACCATTGGTTGATGAGTCTTCTGTGGTTGGGATACTCTGTTTTAATCATCTCATACATGGGGTCCCATATCTCCCGTGTTCCGGCTGCATTAAGAAAATCACCCATATACACTATGGCATGGTCGATGAATGCTCGTCTGAAGTCGGCGTCGTCCATCAACCTTCTGAACAACAGGGTGTATTCCGGTTTGTTGCCCCAGTCTCGGCTGGGGTCATAATTGGGGTTATAAAGCCACTCAATGGTATTGTAGTTGGCGGAGGAGCCATAGAGTCCGATACCGAAGTCCGTGTCCTTGGCAACAAAACGCCATTTGCCGTCATCTGTGCGGGGGCGCCACATCACGATGTTGTTGCCTGGAAAGTCCTGATTGTTGAAGTAGAGGTCCATCACCATCAGGTTGATGAACTCCTTCCAGTCCATCCATTGCGAGAATTCCTCAAGGGTGTGTCCCTCTTGGTTGTAGAAATCCCTGAATTGCCTCCAGTTGGTCTTGTCGCCTGCCTTCAACTGCGACCAATTCTCTATCATGTCGATATCTTCCAAACCGTCATAGTTGGTGTAGATATTGTCCTCATTGCTGCGCTCCCGTATGTTGAGAATGCCCTTATAGGTGCCGTTGATATAGAAGATGGCGGGCCGCCATGCCTGCCAGTCGAGGTCGGTGTTTTGCCCCATCACCCTCTGGATGATGGCGTCTCGCATGTAGAGATAGTCGAAGTCGTTTCCGGCATTCCGTAGAATAACCGACTTGAAATCGTCGATGCCTGGGCGTTGGTCGGGGAAGAACTCATATTGCAGCCTTTTGTTTCCAAAGCGCTTGTGGGCATACACAATCAGTGACTTCAATTGGCTGTCCCTTGACGCTCCGCCCTGTACCCTCGTCTCGCAGAGTTGGTTGATGGCGCTCTCACATCCGGCTCCCTCAAAGTACTCAAAATTGATAGGGCGCCGCCAGTTGTACTTGTAGTTCTTCTGCTCACTGCTGTATGTGCCTTCGATGTAGATGCCCAACTTGTTGTCAAAGAAAAACTTGTTGGCAGTGACAATGGAGATGACGGGCAATGTGAGTTCCCTGGGGAAGAAGATGTAGGAATGGGTGGTTGACCTAGGGGAGAGATAACCGTCACAGAACAGTTTTGCCCTGACACATTGGGTATTGCTGATGTTGAGGGGTTTTGTGTAGGCGGAACTGGTTGCGGTGGGTTCTTCTCCTGTGACGGTATAGCGGATGATGGTTCCTGCAGGACTGCCTTTGGGAACGGACAACTGCAACTGAATGGCTTGCTTGTCGGTTACCACCTTCCCTGTCTCACTGAAAACAGGCTCTCCCAAGACCTCTGCACACAGACGGCCGCAATTGGATGCGGATGGGGTAGGGGTGGCTTGGTATCCCCAGGTGGTGCTGCCATCGGCTTCCCTGCCGTAGGCAATGTTTGGAGCGGGTTGCTTCGCCAAACCCGTCACTTGGTCGACGATGGCGTTATGCTTGAAAAGGTATACAGAACATCCTTTCCCTGACTCAAGCCTGAATGAAGTGTGCCGCCCAGAAGACTCTTTGTCACAATAAATGACAACAAATTGGTGTGGAGATATTTGCTGGGAGGGCAACTTCCATGCCTCACCTGGTTGGTCTGTGATGCCAAGGCTGTAGTCGGACAGCCTGATTGCCGCATTGCTGGTGTTGTATAGTTCCACCCATGAATCAGGAAACTCATTCACATCATCCATCAGGCAGTCTATATTCGACTGCATGAGTTCATTGATGACCAACTGAGCCTGTATTGATAGGGGAGAGGCTGTGGCCATCAAAAGGAAGAAAGTGAGTAGCCTCCTATTCATTCAACACTTTAAGCAATATAGTAAACTTTCAGTCAGTCAAGCACTTATCAAGTTCCGTTGCAATATATCTTTTATCGAGATTCTGACCGATAAATACAATTTTCTGCATTCGGTCGCCATATTTGTCGTCCCAGTCTTGCCGCAGACCGGGTTCGCGGCTCATTAGGTCGGCGAGTTCATCTTTGGGCATGGTGGCATACCATCTGCCGGCATTTCTTATGCTCACTTGTTTACCGGCTTGTTCAAACAGGTAACAGGTGTCGAGTTCGTCACGGAAAAAGCACAATCCCTTGGCTCTGATGACACCTTTGGGCCACTTGCGGGCAACAAATTCATCAAAAAGACCGAGGTCCATGGGACGGCGGCGAAAATACACATAGGTTCCGATGCCGTATTCCTCAGCTTCTCCTTCGCCATGATGATGGTGGTGGTGATGATGGTGCTCATGGTCGTGCTCGTGGTCGTGCTCGTGGTCGTGGTCATGCTCGTGCTCATGGTCATGGTCGTGGTCGTGCTCATGCTCGTGCTCATGGTCGTCATCATGGTCGTCATCATGGTCGTCATCATGGTCGTCGTCATCATCGTCATCATCGCCTTCTTCACGATGTTTCTCAAGTTCCTTGACCCATGTGGCGGATGATGCCACCTCATTGAAGTCAAAAAGATGGGTATTGAGCAGTTTGCTGAGTTCCACGTCTCCGTAGTCACACTCGATGATTTCTGCCTGTGGCTGCAAGGTATGGACAATCTGTCGGATACGCTCCAATTCGCCAGGCTCTACCTCGGATGCCTTGTTGAGCAATACGATGTTGCAGAATTCTATTTGCTGGATGACAAGGTTCTCGATGTCTTCTTCGTCTATGTTCTGTTTCAGCAAATCCATTCCACCGCCGAAATCGCTTTTCATCCTCAGGGCGTCAACCACGGTGGTGATGCAGTCAAGTCTGCAAACACCGTCTTTCACATATTCCAAACCCATGGAGGGAATCGAACAAATCGTCTGTGCTATAGGCGCTGGCTCACAGATGCCGCTGGCCTCAATGACGATGTAGTCGAATTGATGCATCCGGGTGATGTCGCGCAACTGTTCCACCAAATCCATCTTCAAGGTGCAACAGATGCACCCGTTTTGAAGGGCAACAAGACTTTCGTCTTTTTTACCCACAATTCCTCCTTTTTCAATCAAGTCGGCATCAATGTTGACTTCGCCGATGTCATTGACGATAACTGCGAATTTGATTCCGCGCTTGTTGGAGAGAATCCTGTTCAACAATGTCGTTTTTCCGCTTCCCAAATATCCGGTAAGAAGCAAAACTGGAATTTCTTGAATTTCCATTTTTTTCTTTATTAAATCTTGTCTTTAAAAATGTTGGTGCAAAATCAATGCTGCAAAGTTAATTCATTTATACGAAAAATGATACTTTATGCGTTATTTTATTAGGTGGGTTCTATTTGAAAACAGTAAGTTGAGCGGATGATAAACTTGAATGACCAAATTCAACATAATCAGTATTATGATAAATAGAATTAATGTGTTTAGTTCATTTTGCCCTATCGTGTCACTTTTTCAATGTGGATAGATAGATTTGAAATGTAACGCCACTCTCTTCATTTATCAGAGCTGCTGTCGAACAAAATGTCGAATACTGCAACCGTATAACAAAATTTATTTTCCAATGACACTACAACTCCCCGTTTCCGAAGCCATGTCGCTGATCAAGCAAAACAGCGGACAAAACATCAGCCTCCAAGTGGTCGATGAAAAAACCATCAATGTGAGCTACCCTGTACAAGTCAACGTGCCTCTGCTGGGCCGTATGTCAAAAAATGTCAGTCTTGACCTCATCGTCGACAAAATTGAGGACAAGGATGTGTTCTTGCACTATGCCACCGGAGTTTTCGGAGGCGACACACTTTTGGACATGATACTGACAGCAATTCCTATCCTCAACAAAACACCTGCCTTGCAAAGACAAGACGGAGGCGGACTTATCGTCCATCTCAATGAAATTAAATGGGTCAAGGAATCTCTCAAGCAGATTGTAATCAAAAACCTGAAATTCGCCAATGACAACATCGCCATTGGTTTTACCACCAAACAATAGCCACGTTTACCATAACTAATTTAACATTTTTTAATAAAACAATGTCTAAAAAAACCTCAAAAGCAAAAAAGATGTTGTGGATAGTTCTATTTTTTGTCGCTGTATGTATAACAGCCATCATCGGTTGCAACTGGGCGGTAAAAGCTGCTGCAGACGGCCGTATGTACACGGATGTAAGCAAAACACCGGAAAGACGTGTCGCCCTTCTGCTGGGCACCTCCCCTATCGGACGCAGCGGCAACCCCAATCAGTTCTTTCTACGCCGCATAGATGCCACTGCCAAACTATATAAGGCGGGTAAGTTCAGCAAACTGATCATAAGCGGTGCCAACCGCCCCGAGGAGTTCAATGAACCTGAGGAAATGAAGGCTGCCCTGGTGCGACAAGGTGTGCCTGGCAGCATCATGGAACTGGATGGCGAGGGATTCCGCACAATCAACTCCATCGTGCGGGCAAAGGATGTGTACGGAGCAGATTCCATCCTCATCATCTCACAGGAGTTCCACAACGAGCGCGCGCTCTTCCTGGCAAAGCACAAAGGCATCGAGGCTGTGGCATTCAACGCCGGTAACACCTCCAGCCGCAGATGGCGGCATAAGATGATATTGCGCGAATGCCTCGCCAGAGTGAAGGCCACTTATGAGGCAATGGGACTATGAGCAATCATTTGTTGCTCATAGTCCCCGCCTGATATCTTAGTTCTATTGAATGACTACTTTCTTTCCGTTGGTTATATACATACCTTTGGCTGTGGGCTTGCCGCTGAGGCGGCGACCCTGAAGGTCATACCACATCTCGTCCCCTGCCCCACTCTGATTGATGAGAGGAAGGGTTACTCCCGTGACATCTGAGCCATCGCCGAAGTTCAGCTTGAAGTTGCTGACATTGGTCTGGCCTGTTGCAAGATCGCCGGCTACCAACCCTTCTCGCAGCTCAAAGACACAACTGAAGCCTTTCACAGACATGTCGTCGTTGGGATAATAGAGAGTATTTTCAGCACCCATAAACAGTACCGACGTGTCACCTTTCGTTAGGCCGATTTTGTTAAAGTGCCCGCGGAAAACGACTTCATCGGTGGGGATGGCTGTCAAATCCGCCCGTATGGTGATATTTCCGAAGTCGAAGGCAGGATAGTTAATGGAGGAGTAAGAGGAGTTGGTCCATTTCACAAGATAGGGCTTACCTGCCTCAATGCTTTTTAGGTCGTCGCCGAAGTTGAGGGTGAGCGTGCCTGTACTGCTGTCGAACGACGATGAGACAAGTGTCTTCACCGTGGCACCTTCGAGTGGTGTTCCGGTGAAATCGAGTATGTCGAAAGGCAGGCATAGCGTGTTCCAGTATCCATCCGTATAGAAGGTGCGATTCTTCAGCCACACGGTGGCAGCCTTCCTTCCTGCAAATTCCTCAATGGTAGAGGTAGCGGTTTCATCGGCATCCAGTTCGAGCAGAATTCCGTCATAGCGCGCCCACAGCATGATGTTGCCTGTCGGAGTATAGGTGTCACCGGGCTGCAGGAGTTCTTCGCCCGGCTGCGCCTCTAATTCTTGGGGTGGATCTGCATTGGTATCGGTGACCAGCCATCCTGCAAACACATATCCGTCAGGCTCACGGTCGCAGGAAGGAATTGTGAACGGTTGGTCCTTCACCACTCCTCCGCTCACCACGGCCTCATAATTGGTATTGCTGCCATTCACGGTGGCGATTGTTATTTCGCACAATGTGTTTTCTGAATTTTTTAATCCGCAGATGCATTCGCCGCTCTCAGCGGAAAACTCATGCTCATGTGTCTCGGTATAGAGACAGTGCTTGCAATGCGCCGTATGATTGTCCTCGTCAACCGTATAGGTGAAACCCGATGGATGGGTACACTTTGTTAAGTAAATTGATGTGGCTTTACTGCATTTACTGACCCTTTCACTGCTTAGATAAAAATCCTTAGAATCATCCGCTTTTGATAAATAATAAGCCATTAAATTGTCGCCGAGTTTCAACGTTCCGTTGTCGCTGTTGTCCTTACCATGTCCTATGGGCGAGGATTCCACCCAACCTTTATCAGCAAATACTGTGGCTTCGTCGGCAATATACACCCGGCCTCCTTTTCCTTCATTACCACCGCCGATTCCAGCACCGCGACCACCAACAGGGGTCATGGCTGTCACGTTGCCACCGTAGATGTTGATTTCGCCACCGTTTCCATAACTGCCGCCGCCGATGCCGGCACCACCTATTCCTTTTGCATAGATTGTGCCGCCATAGATGTTAATCGGGCGGTCCTGATTGGCTTCTCTTCCGCCACCGATACCTGTACCGCCATGTTTCTCCATCCAGATATTAAAGAGCATGCCATTGAGATCGACGTATGCTTCAATATTGCCGCCATAAATCCAAATGTTGCCGTTGCCTCGATTGTAACTGCCACCGATGCCGGCACCCAGATATCCACCAATGGCTTCAATCTTGCCGCCATAGATGCGGATGTCTTCCCAAACGTTGTTATTCTTTCCTTTTCCGATACCGGCACCACCATTCATACCACTGGCTTTGATTGTACCGCCATAGATGGTGATGCCACGTATTCCGCTGCCGTCACCATAGCCGCCGCCGATGCCGGCTCCGTCGTCATCGCCACTGGCAGTCACCTTGCCGCCATGTATCACCACATAACCAGCCACCACATCTCTATTGCCGCCGATGCCCGCGTTGTAGCTGCCAGCCGAGCATTTCAGATGGCCGGTGCCCTCCTGTTGGCCGTAGATGGTCAGGGTTTTGCCGTCCTTGACATATATGCCTTTCTCGAGGGTGAGCGTCGCTCCGTCCTGTAAAATGATATTCGTATCATCGTTGATGGTGACACGACTGCTCGAGTTGGTGTAGTCCTTATTGACGACATACCATCCCGAAAGACTCGTCTGGTTGGTGAGAGGATATGCTGCCCCGCTATATTTCTTCATGTATTTCACCTCCTTGGCCTCCTCGTCCCATTGAGCATGGTAGAACTCAACCGACTCACTGCTGCCGTTGGTCAAGGCCACCTCGCCACCATCACTGCTGAGCGTAGATTCCTTAAGGTCGGAAAAGAAAACATCGGCAAAGTCGAGATTGGGATTGTGGACGGCAAAGCCATTGGTGATTACGCCCGATGTCTCGCACGAAACGCCTATACTCGCCACATCTTCAAAGGCTCCTGTGACCTTAATGAAAGATAAGCCAGGCAAGGTGACGTTGCCCATAGAGTTGTATGTGACAACGACGCTGCCTTCCATCTCCAGCGCCCCTCCAACATAGATGCCGCTGGTAAGATTTGAGGAAGACTTGTTGTACTTGATTTCGCCGCCTTTCATGGCAAATGATGCATCCTTGGCTATATATACTCCGCCGCCATCGAGGGTTGACTGGTTGCTGAGAATGCTTCCGCCCAGAAAGGTAATGGCACCATAATTGGCAAT
>JAGCXX010000257.1 GCA_017961115.1 Prevotella sp.
AAGCCGGATAAAAAGGTGCGCAGACCGTTGCCTTCTCATTGAGGGCGGCGGTGATGATGGTCAGTGCCCCTCCCTGAGAACCGCCGGTAACGATGGCGTTTTTTCCGTCCCACTCAGGCAGCGAGCATAGGAAATCCAAGGCACGGGCACAGCCTACATATACGTCCTTGTAATAATACGTGTCGCGTGATGCCATGCCACGGCGCATATAACCATCGCACTTCTTCTGCCGCATCTCATTGTAGGCATCGTCAGCCATCAGCTGGTCGTTGTCGTGTATCTCTATCTTCATATAGATACACCCCAACTTGGGGAAATAGTCCGATGGATAAATCTTCTGACTGCCTGCACCCGGAGGGCATAGCACTACGGGGAAGCGACCTCTACTGCGCGGCATGGTCAGATAGCCCTGCATCCACTTTTCCTTGCCCACGCGGAGACGCACGAGGCGTGTGACGAACTCATCGTTGGTGGCATCGGGTATGTCGCGGTACTCTGGTTCGAAGGGTATCTTGCGGGCATCTTTCACCGCTTTTTGCCAGAACTGCTTGAAGTCCTGCGGCATCGGTGTGAATGTCTTGATTTGTTCGGGGTCGAATGCCAGTTTCACCAAATCTTTCGTGGACTTTCCATCGGAGGTGCTGAACTCATACTGGCAGGCAAGGAATCCCGGTTCGGTCATGGTCCCCATATGTACCAATGCCTCGCCTCCGACGAAGCGTGTGGAGTCCCATTGTTCGGGCAGCCACATCTCCGGTCCCACCTTATAGCGCAGGATGGTTCCTTCCAAGGGCACCCCACCCTCACGTGCCACGATGCGCAGTGTGGCAGACTGCCCCCTATGGTAATAACTGTCAGCATGGTTGGGCGTGGCAATGGTCTCCACAAATGCCTTTCGTGGGTTGCCGAACTCCTGCTGGAATTTCTGCGCATGCAAAGTCAAGGATGCCGTCAGCAGCAGGATGGCAAGAATGTTCTTCTTCATTTTCAAGTAGTTTCAGTTCAAGTTTCAAAAAGACTATTTACCACCATATTCATACAGTTGGATGTGCAGCAGTTTCCATTCGCCGACACTGATACGGGCATGCCGGCCTTGATGGCTCTGGTCGCCATTGTGGCGGCGCAGAAAGGTCAGTTTGCCCCCTGCATCCACTTCCACCTCATCGACGGAGAGCAGGCCAAGGCGCTTGCCGAGGAAGCGTCCCCCAGCCTTCGGCGATTGACCGGTAACATTACCCGCCTCAACGAAGCCATCCTCACCCAACTGTTTCTGCTGCTCCTGTTGCTTCTCTGTCTGAGTCTTGAAGTCAACAACGACGCCACTACCAGCCAACAGGTAGTCATACTTGCCAAGACGGATGAGCATGGCACCACCCTCTGGCCATGTGCTGCCATCTGTGGCACGTGGGTCCCACGGCAGGGTAAAGAAATGCCGGCAAGTCATCACCACACCTTCATCATCCATCACACGCTCTTTGTCTTCCTGGTCAAAGAGCAGGCCCCATGTCTTCAATTTGGAAAATGATTGAAGATTGAACACCTGCCTCAACAAGGCATAGGCTTCCGTTACCGACGCTGTCTCCTGCGGACTCGCTTGGTCGATAGCAAAGGGACTGAAGCCCAATGCCTGATGCTCACCAAAGGAATAGAGGGCACGCACGCCACTGTTCTCGCAGCAACGGCTCTCTGGGATGAAGAGTCGGTTTTTCACCTTTCCTCCGTCTTGCGGACGCTGGGGCATGGCATATTGTGAAGCCCACGACTTGAAGCCAGTATCGTAAATGTCGGGGGCAAGCAAATCGATGCTTGGCGCTCCCTCATTCCAGAAGTCGATGAGATGAGCCAGCGGACCAGCCGAAGGATATTCGCCTGGGCGGCGTCCGCGGCTGTTCATTGCGGCATTCACATAGAGCGGCATGTCATGGATTTGTCGAGCGGCTTTGGCAAGGTGCTCCACATAGCGGGCATAACTCAGAGCCATAAACTTCTCGTCGGCATACTCATCTGTACCATAGCGCTCAGCCCACCTCTCTTGCCGGTATGCCTTTTCTGCCAACGGCGAGTGGTCACGCGCCGACTCCAGCATACCTATCTCGTTTTCTATCTGCATCATGATGACCACCTCACGCTGTGGGTCACGCTCCTTGATGTGCCGCATCAATGCCGAGAATGCCTTCAGGTCGGCTTGCAGCACATTGTCGCTGAAACACGATGCTATTTCCAAAGGTTTGCCGTCGGCAGTCATGGCTCTTGGGAAGCGTTTTGTATCTTTCTTAAACCATGCGGGAGCATAGCATGACATGCTGTTTTTCCATACGCCAAACCAGAGGAAGATGATATGGAGATGTTCACGCCGTGCCACATCGATGGTGCGGTCGATGAGTGCGAAGTCAAAATGCCCTTCCTCCGGTTCCATCAGTTCCCAATAGGCAGGTACAAGCACCGTGTTCAGTCCCAACACCCGCATCCGCGGCAGCACCTTATCAATGTCAGTTACCGACGTGGCAGCGGAATTGCTTAATTCGCCACCAAGAATGGGACAAGGAAGTGGTGCCTTGAAGGTCATCCCTTTATTCTGTTGACCCAACATAGGCAGAGGGGCCAGGGACAGTATCAATAAAAGTACAGACAGCTTCTTCATCATCTCAAATAAGTCATATGGCTTAACTACTTGTTTTCTTTAATTACCTTCAACTTGCAAAAGTTGGATTATTTTCCCAAGAATTTTGTGTTCAGATAGGTTTGGAAGGCATCTTTGTACATATCGCCGATGGGGAGATAGGTTTCAGCATCCATGATGACGCGGTTTTTGTTCACCTCCTGTATTTTATTGAGGTTGATGATATAGGAACGATGGATGCGCATGAAATAGTCTGGCAGCCTTTCCTCCATCTTCTTCATCGACAGCAGGGTGATGATAGGCTTCTGCTGGTTGTCGAGCCAAACCTTCAGATACTCGCTCATAGCCTCTACATAGCGGATGTCGGAGATGCTGACCTTGACGATGCGGTAGTCGGTCTTGAGGAAGATGATATCGGGGTTGTTGGAAGAAACGGGGGCTATAGGATTGGCAGAAGCATCATCAAGACGCTCCCTCAACCTGTTTGCCGCCCTTTGGAAATCCTGCAGGCCAAAGGGTTTCAGCAAATAGTCGACGGCATTGACACGAAATCCTTCGACTGCATACTCCGAATAGGCGGTGGTGAAGACGACGAGAGGCGGGGCAGCGAGTGACTTCACGAAGTCCATGCCATTGAGGTCAGGCATGTTGATGTCGCAAAAGATGGCATCCACCGTATCGTTTTCCAAGTATGCGCGGGCTTCCAACGCACTTTGGCACTGTGCAGCGAGTTCGAGAAACGGCACCTTACCGATATAGACAACGAGTTGTTGCAGTGCCAATGGCTCATCGTCGATGGCGAGACAGCGTATCATAATAATGGGATATTTAATTCGACAGTGTATATATTGGTTTCATTGAGTATGCGGAGCGTGTAGTTGCTGTTGAAGAGCAGGTTGAGGCGCTTGCGGACATTGACGAGTCCTACACCTCCTTTGGTCTCATCGACAGTGGGTTTGCCAGCTTTTGAATTGCGACAAGAAAAAGTGAGCCTTTCACCCTCCACCGAGACCTTAATCTCGATGAACGACTCGTGCTGGTAACTGACACCGTGCTTGAAGGCATTCTCGATGAATGTGATGAGCACCAGCGGAGGAACCTGTCGCTCGGGCACTTCTCCCGGCAGGTCAACAGTGATGCGCACCTTGTCGGTATAGCGCAGTTGCATCAGGGTGACATAATGTCGGATGAAGTCGAGTTCCCTTGAGAGCGGCACGCCCTCCTTGTTGCCCTCATAAAGCACGAAGCGCATCATCCTCGACAGTTCCCGTATGGTGTCTTTCGCCTTCTCTGGGTCGATGTCGACGAGAGCGTGGATATTGTTGAGCGTGTTCATGAAGAAATGGGGGTTGATCTGGTAGCGCAGGTATTCCAACTGCTGCTCCAGGTTCTGACGCTCCAACTTGGCAAGCCGCCTGCGGTCATCTCGTCCGCGGAAATACTCCTTGATGCCGAGGTTGGCTCCGAACATCAATATGAGCACCACGATGGAGAGGAGTTGATGCTCTGCTATAACGGGTGGAGGAGTGCCATGACGAAACATTCGGCGAGGCTCCCCATCTGGTTTCGGAGGTCTTTTGCCTTCGAAATCCATTGGCGGCTCATGTCTTCCGGGGTGCTCCATGCGTGGCGGTTTGGGACCTCTATGATGCCAATCTCCAGGTTTGTTGTTGCATTGGAAGACAATGAATACCGTAAGCAAAACAGCCATGATGGAGAAATACGCCACACGCTTGCGCTTGTAAACCAGCAGTGGAGCCAAAAAGAAATTGTGCAGAAGGAAAAGCAGAAGATAGACTGCAAACTTCCGCCAAACGACGAACACCTCCGCCCAGTCGAACACGACATTCGGGTCATTGATGGTGCGCACATACAAACTCAGGAGTGGGGCTGCGAAAAGCAGTCCCCACACCACCAAGTATATGATGTTCTCCTGTCGCGATTGCTTCATCAAGTATCTTCGTTTCATATAGAATAACGCAAGAATCAGGAAGAAATTGCATCAGTGCCAGCCACCGGGGCCCCAGCCGCCACCACCGCCCCCTCCTCCTGTATAGGAAGAGAGGTTGACGGACGAACCGCCGCTGAAAGTGGCATTGGTATAGCCAACACCGTTGAAGATGCTGGTGCCGTTGCTTACTGTAATGCCCGATTTCAGCGTAGGCTGCGAGGCACCTGAGACGACGAGTGTTGAACCGCCGCTGGAGGGTGTCTGGAATGCGAATGTCTCACTGCCAACAGTCAGGGCATACCAGGTGTTCTTGCTCCATGAGTTGGTGGAGTAGCACGACTGCGTGAGGCTGGAACCTCTCTCCAACCCACCGATGGCCACGATGGTTCCTCCAGTGACATAGAGTTTTTTCTGTTGCTCGCTGTTGGCATCGATGGCCACCTCTGGCGAGGAGGTGCCGATGGCATACACCAGTCCGCCTTTTATGTAGCAGTTGCCGTTGGTATCTATGCCGTCATTGCCGGTGGAGCGTGCATAGACACAGCCCCCGCTGACAGTCAGGTTGCCCAAACTGCTGGAAGTTTTATACGAGGCATTGATGGCGTCGTCAGCGGCAACGACAACTACCTGTCCACCGTTGATGTCGATGGAGGTTTTGCTCTCGATACCCTCACCGCCGGCACCGGTTGTGGTGACACTGACAACGGCATCACCGCTGATGTTGAACGCTCCATCCACCTTGATGCCTTTTGGCGATGACTTGTAGTCGCTGCCATAGCGGTCGAGTTGCTGTGAAGAGGTCACCGTCGATATACTGCCGCTCGATGATGCGACAACGGCATTACCCGATGTCTTGACGGTCAACGTCCCCCCTGTGGCAGTGAAGGAGCCATCGCCGTTGATACCCTTGCCACCGGCACCCGTACTGGTCAGGTTCATTGTGCCTCCACTGATGATGGTGTTGCCGTCAACACTGAAGCAAGCCGATGCCGCAGTCTTTTTGTTGTCGCTGTCCCACACACCCCCTCCGGTGGTCTTCACGGTGATGTCGCCACCGCTGATTTGCACGTCTCCCTCACTCTTGATGCCTTTGGCGGCAGTGGCAGTGATGGTGATATTGACGGTGCCATCCTCGATATAGATGTTGCCGCTGTCCTCGTCCTCATGGTCGGCGGTCTCACCTGTTGAGGCATCGCCGTCCAGGTCACACTGGATGCCGTCGTCGCCCAACCCGCTGATGCTCACTGTGCCGCTCTCCATGAGGAAATATCCTGCACAACTGATGCCGTCGCCCACAGCGGAGATGATGTTGATGGTGGCGTTCTTCAGCGTCATATACTCACCGGTCTTGATGCCGTGCTTCACATTGCCCACGACATTCAAAGTGCCTTTCTGTGCAAACTCGGCATGGCCCTTCACATAGAGGCAGCCTTTCTGCGAGCCTCCTGCAGCATCGGTCAGTGTATTGGTCGAACCAGCAGCCACTTTTATCTTGATGCGCTTTCCATTTTGGATATGGATGGCTGCACCGCTGTACACGGGTGTGGTGTTGGTCAGCGTCAGGCCGTTCAGTTCGACTGTCGCCTTGTAGGAACCCGACATATAGAACTCGCCGTCGGTCGATGAGCCGCTCAGCATATAGGTGATTTCCTCTGACAGGTCGTCACTCTGGGCGATGGAAACATGTGCTCCGTCGATGGTGGGCGTGACGTATTGTGCCACGTTGCCCGCCACGGTGACGGTGGCAGAGGTGCCGTTGTATACCACCGTGACAGTATTGTCGGTGACCTTCGTCTCATCCACCGTCATCGCATCTATCTCACCAAGCGTAAAAGTCTTGCCCATGATGGTCAGCGACGTGCCGTCGGCATAGGTCATCACATCCGTTTGTGAGGCGGGGAACAAATAGGTGATGCCACCTGTCTTGACGTTCAGCGTCTGCCCCGTGACTGCTATCGTCAGCACGAGTGCCGTGAAAAGTGCCAATACCTTTTTCATTTCACCAAGATTTTACGGGTTTTGTTTTTTGTTTTGACGACATACACACCATTTCGCATCTGCTCTTTCTGGATTTTATGTCCCTGCAAGTCATAGATTTCAGCATCCTCGTCGTCGAGCGAGACTATCTCCTCGATTCCGGTTGCAGATTCATTGGATGTTGAGAAGTACATCTTCGAGAGATTGGATAGGGTGAAAGTCTGCGACCCTACCGTCAGCGTGTTCCCGCTGAAGGTCATCGTCAGTGATGAGGTTGAGACTGATACCTTTGTGCCATCGGTCATCTCAAAGGTCAAATATGTGTAAACCTCCCCATCAGTCTCTGTGAGGAGATGAGACTTGGCCTGCACCGACAGCGCCCCAGCCAAGGCCATTAATAAAACTGTTTTCTTCATCTTGTTATCGAATAATCTTTTAGATGCCGACAAAGATAACATAAAAAGGAGCAGCAGACCAATTTTTATCTACCAACGCGCCGATTTGTTCAGCCAAACTGAGTGCCGACTCACTTTTCTTCCCATGAAAACGTGCAGCGGCACTATTGTTCGGTGGCTGCGAAGTCGGACACATCGTTGAGGCGGAATACCACGGTATCGGCGTGGGTGATACCTGCCGCCATGAAATAGCCCAGGCAACCGCCAGAGATGTTGCCAATGGGGTTGGCACCGGAGCCTTGTCCCGAAAACAGCGTGCGGAAGTATTCATAGGCAGGCAGGTCGATGGTCATGAGTTGCAGCATGATGGTATCGCCATCATAGAGTATCTGGTCCCAGTCCTCCTCCTTGTCGTCTTTTACCGTCCGCTCCATCACACAATGGATGTCGCGTACCACACGTCCCGGAGGATTGCCACGGTCGTCAAAAACGTTCCAGCGGTAGGCTCTGCTTTGCATCTTTGGAGTGATATGCGGGTTGGATGAATGGCGGTCAATCCGATACATGAAGTAGTTGCGCTCCTCCGGATTGGGGTCGGTAGCCCACATCACATCCACCAACAGTCGTTCTTCCAGCACCTTAAACCAATAGAAGTTTGTGGAGATGATGGACGATGGCGCCGGCATGACGGAGGTCGCCTCGTAATGTTTTCCCTCAAAATCAGCAGTCATGCGGTAGCTGTGGCCTGGTGTGCCTTTCAGGTCCGACCGGTAGCACCCATCCTTTGAGTCATAGGTAAGCCTGTGCTCCTCCCCTTCGTCGAATACGGAGATGCTGGCACCTGGCAGAGAGGCACTCTTTACAGAGTCATCGACAGAGCGCGTGTGCCTTACCGACACCTCGGTGCCCTCGTTGGTCACCCGCCCTTCTATCACCACGATGGGTTCAATCTCATGATAATTGATATCGATTTCCTTCTCGCACGAGACGAGGAGAAGCAATGAGGTGAAAAGAGTCAGCAACTTTCTCATGGTCAGAACTTCATGGTGAATGAAACGGAAGGCACGATGCCAAACATGGCGATGAGTTTGGCTGAGGTACCCGAGGGTTTGTCGTCGTCGTTCTCGAATGTGATGACGAAAGGATTATAGCGGTTGTAGGCATTATAGATGCCAAACGACCACACATGAGTGGCACGTTGCCTCTTTTTGGTGTAAGAGGCACCAAGGTCGAGGCGGTGACTTGCAGGAGCACGGTAGCCATTGCGCTCGGCATAATAGTAGAATGTGCGTCCATCAATCTCATATTTGGCACTTGGTGCGGTAAGCGCCTGTCCTGTGTTGTAGTGCCACATGGCCGAGAGTTCCCAATGGGCATTGGCCCTGTAGATGCCGATGATGCTGATGTCGTGGCGGCGGTCGTTGGAGGCGGTGTACCACGCTCCGTTGTTGATGCCCTCTATCTTGTTCTCCGACCACGACAGCGTGTAACTCGCCCATCCTGTGAGCCTTCCGCTGTTCTTATGGGCGCATAGTTCCAAACCATAGGCACGTCCTTTCCCCCCCAACAAGAGCCGTTCTATCTCAACCTCCGAATAGAACGACTTGCCATCACGGTAGTCGTAGATGTTTCTCACCCACTTGTAGTAGGCCTCAGCACTGAAATCATATTCACTCTGCCTTGTGATGCCTGTCCACCCCATCGCCACCTGGTCGGCCACCTCTGGTTTGAGCAGATTGCTGGTCATGGTGTAGCGGTCGAAGGGCATCGACATCGACCCTGCCCTTATGGCATGGATATCCTGTGTGCTACGGCTATAGCCCACCTTGAGGCTGTGATGGTTTGAGAGTTTGATATTGGCGCTCGCACGAGGTTCAAGACTGGAGTAGGTTTTCACCACATGCCATTTCTCAGGATTGGTCGTATTGGTGATGTTTCCGTCGGAGTCCATCTCGTAATATGGGGCACCGCCAAGCACGGAATGCAGGCGCAGCCTGAGGCCCGCCGACAGGTTGAGCCTCTCACTCAATGCCCATTCCTGACTCAGCCACAGCGCATTGCTCCATCCGTCGCGCTTCTCACGTTGATGGAGCAGGTTGATGTCCCATTCGGCTGACTGCAACTGGAGGTATGTCGACTCCAGTCCATACTTCAGTGTGAGTTTTTTGGAAGGCATCCACGTCTGGTCGTGGTGGAAGGTGAGATGCCGGATATATCCTTTCATCGTGTAGTAGATGTTCATCATCTCTATGCCCACATCATCGGTAAAATCGCTGTATGTGAGTTGTGTATGCGCATAGAGACGGTTGCTGGCATTGTGGAGCCAACTGGCATTGGCCGTGGTGTTGCTCCACTTCATGTCCATCATCTCATCAAGCCCCATGTTGTCTCTTGCCCTAAAGAACGTGAGCGCCAACCTGTCGCTGGAAGACAGTCGGAAGGTGAGTTGCAGATTGGCATCGTAGAAATTAAGGACATTGTCCTTATAATCTTTCGAGGCCTTGAGGAAAAGGTCGAGATACGACCTACGTCCCGCAAAGAGAAAAGATGACTTTTCCTTTTGGATATGTCCTTCAGCCGCAACATTGGCAGAGAGGAGTCCGACAGAAGC
>JAGCXX010000258.1 GCA_017961115.1 Prevotella sp.
GCAGACATGTTGATTACGTTGCGCATGCCGAAGTTGTAGACAAATTTCCACAGCAACCGTGGAGTGGTGCCACGCATCACCCGCGCAGTGACTTTCATTAGTGATGTGTAGTCGGTCAGTGCCATATCCTATTCTTCTCTTCTTTTATCCTCATTGTTGCCCATTCGGAAAAGGGGAGTTCCCATATTACGTCGGTTGATCAGCCTGGAACGGAATGCATCGGCATAAAGCGTGGAATGGTCCACCCTGATGGCATCCTCCTCTAGGGCGGTTCCGCCATTGATGGGACTGTATTCGTGTTTGGGAAAGATGATGGCCTCTGACGGGCAATTGCGGGCACATGCCGGACAGTTGTTCTTGCAACGGTGGGGATGGGTCACACGCACCCTGCCGTCAACCATTTCATAGACATTGAAAGGGCAGAAATCAAAGCATTTGCCACATTCAGAACAGCGGCTTTTGTCGATGATGGGAAACCATGCGTCTGATAGGGGACCCTCAGCACGGGTAGGCTCTTGTGTCCTGATGTTGATGATTTTGGCGGCATTGTATCCTCGCCATTCAAGCAGACTTCTTACCGCACGTTCGTGGCAAGCTGCTATCGTGCCTTCGGCAATCGGGACAATTGACGGGTCGTCATCCTCAAATAGCGCACAGAGGTCGTCCACCAATTTCACTTCCAAGCCTTCGTCGTTGGCTTGTTTCACCAATTCTTCCACCTTTTTGGAATCTGTTAGATGACGGGTGCTGCAAGTGCATATTGTTATTTTTTTTGATGTCATATTTTGGGGTTCTCTGTTGGCCATGTCTTAGGCTCCGTAAGAATTGATGAAATTCAACGGGGCATACGAAAAATGGCTTGTTTTTATTAAGAAATATCTGAAGACGGTCAGTTGGAAATTTATAAATTTTAATAGGTCGTTATAGAGATGTAATTTTATTAAACGCAAAAATAACAAAAACCAAGCAAATAACCTTTTGTTAAGGGGAAAATCATCATTATTTTTTGTTTTTTTTGCTAAAATGGAAAACAGAGGAGAATGTGGCATTTGCATTTGAGATATTTGTAGCTTCAAAAATCAACTTGTATTTCACTCCCTGAAAAGTATAAGATACATCTTGCAAAGCGTTTGTGGCAGTAAAAGTGTATTTTTGCCGTGAAAAACGTTTTCAACTATTTATTATCTTATGCTTATGAAAAAATTGTTGCTTTTGTTGCCATTGTTGGCATTGTTCGGCTGTACATCAAATGAGGACAGTCCTGTATTGACCGTCGAAGGTGGTCAGATTCAAGGCGTGGCTGCCGACATCCCCGGCATCTATGTCTATCGCGGCATTCCCTATGCCGCTCCGCCTATTAAGGAACTGAGATGGAAAGAACCCCAGCCTGTCGTTGCTTGGGAGGGGGTGAGAATGTGTGACAAGTTCGGACATCCTGGCTATCAGGGTGTTCATCTGCCTGAAGGTTATGCCAATGAATGGGGCTATGGTGATGAGGCTCCCTATTCTGAAGACTGCCTCTATCTGAACGTGTGGACCAAGGCGCCAGGTGAGGTTGGCAAAAAACTGCCAGTGGCTCTCTGGATTCACGGCGGCGGATACAGAGAGGGTTGGGGGTCGGAACCAGAGTTCGATGGTCAGGAATGGGCCAACAAGGATGTGGTGCTCGTGTCCATCAACTACCGCCTCGGTATCTTTGGTTTCATGCCTTATCACGAATTGTCGGAGGAGAGTCCCAACAAGGTGTCGGGCAACTATGGCATTCTCGATCAAATCCAGTCGCTGAAATGGATAAAGGCAAACATCGAGCAGTTTGGTGGCGACCCCGACAATGTCACCATTTTCGGACAGAGTGCGGGCGCAGGCAGTGTGAAGACACTGTGTGAGTCACCGCTGGCACGTGGCCTCTTCCATAAGGCGGTCATCATGAGCGGAGGTGGCATCGCTGTGCCGCCTACTGGCAACGAGGAGGCCAAACCTGCCGTTCCCATGAACAAGTTCTTTACCTACAACCCTTCTCTCGAGCAGGCTGAGGCCGACACGAAGAGGGTGATGGACTGGGCTGGCCTGACCGACCTTGCCAAACTGAGGGGAGCACAAACTGAGTTGCTCTACACTGTGGGGACTCTCTACAATGCCGTCACCCACAATGATGTTTTCCTGATGGGAAGACCTCTCATCGATGGTTATGTAAGCACAAAGAACTTTGATGATGCCACCCGTGAGGGTACCTTGGCTGATATTCCCTATATGATTGGTTATACCTTGAATGACATGGGTAGTATGGGTCCCGGCATTGCTGAGTTCTGCAAGGTGCGCGAGAGCAAGGGTGGCAAGGCTTGGGCCTATGAGTTCGCCCGTCCGCTGCCTGATGACGGTTCTCATCCTGAGGTGACGGCACGTCTCAAAGGGGCTTTCCATTCCTCCGACTTGTGGTATGTGTTCAAGTCGCTCAAGCACTGCTGGAGACCCTGGACACAGGGCGACTGGGACCTTTCGGAGAAGATGCTGACGGCATGGACCAATTTTGCCAAGTACAGCGACCCCAACGGCAAGGATGGCGGTGAGTGGACCCCCTGTACGGCAGAGAACCCGAAGTTCATGCTCTTCAAGTTGGATGACAAGGATGCCGAGAATTCGGAGATGGGTGACCCCATCATTCCCGAACCGTCAGAAATGCCTCCCATGCCCAATGCGCCTCAGGCTCCCAAAACGAAGTAATTGAATTACCTGCACACAAAGAAAAACTCCTGCCAAGTCAATGACAAGGCAGGAGTTATTTCTTCACAATGATTTCTCTCGAAATGCCAATCTTATAGGATGCTACTCCAGATTGCTCCGACCGGTGCGCTCCATCTCGCGGATGACCTTGAGGAGATACTGTCCGTATTGGTTCTTGAGCATGGGCTGCGCCACCTCCTCCATTTTCTCGCGCGTAATCCATCCGCTGCGGTAGGCAATACCCTCCAGACAAGCAATCTTGAGTCCCTGGCGCTTCTCGATGACTTCCACAAAAACGGAGGCCTCTGAAAGCGAGTCGTGCGTACCCGTGTCAAGCCAGGCAAAACCGCGCCCAAGGGTCTGCACCTTCAGACGTCCTGCCTCCAAGAAGCGCTGGTTGACCGTGGTGATTTCCAGTTCGCCTCGTGCGGACGGCTTGATGGTCTTTGCCACCTGCACCACCTCGTTGGGATAGAAATACAGTCCCACCACGGCATAGTTCGACTTGGGGTTGGCGGGCTTCTCCTCGATGGAGAGGCAGTTGCCATCATCGTCAAACTCCGCCACGCCATATCGTTGTGGGTCATCCACCCAATATCCGAAGACAGTTGCCTGACCGTTTGTCTCTGCCTGACTGACTGCTTCGCGGAGCCGATGTGACAGTCCTGACCCATGGAAGATATTGTCGCCCAAAACAAGGCATACCGAGTCGTCGCCGATGAACTCTTCTCCGATGAGGAAGGCTTGGGCGAGTCCGTCGGGTGAAGGTTGTTCTGCATATTCAAACCGCACGCCGTAGTTGCTGCCGTCGCCGAGCAGACGGCGGAAGGCAGGCAGGTCGTCGGGTGTCGAGATGATGAGGATGTCGCGGATGCCGGCGAGCATCAGCACGGAGATGGGGTAATACACCATCGGCTTGTCATAGATGGGAATCAACTGCTTGCTGATGCCCTTGGTGATGGGGTAGAGGCGTGTGCCGCTGCCTCCTGCCAATACGATTCCTTTCATTTTCAATTGTTTTTTGTTATATTCAAATGTTATAATTAATAATTTATATCTCTTTTGCTGTGTCTCACACCAGACTCCTCTTGGCCTCGAATCCCAAGATGAGGATTCTCTCCA
>JAGCXX010000259.1 GCA_017961115.1 Prevotella sp.
GAGCCGCCCCACCAGTCAGAGATGGGCACGCTGACGGTGGCAAAAACCATCCCGAAGGAGTGGTTCTTTTCCAACAAGTTATGATAATTATAACCTGCCCCCACAGCGACCGATGGGAGATTCTGACCGACAGCGATTTTCGTCTGAAGGTCGGCAGCCTCAGCCTGTTTTCCCAATAACTGGTATTCGGCTGTTCCCAACAAGGCCTGTTGATGGTCTTGTTTTGTGCTCATGGGAGGGACGGCATCGGCCTGATATGAGATGACAAACGATGTGTCGCGCAGGCCGCAGTATTGGGCGAGCAGCATGCGCACCAGGGAGAGGCCGTTGTGTATCTTGAGCCGCTGGCTGGCGATGTCGTTCTGGCGCAGTTGCACCTGCAGCAAGTCGTTGCGCATGGCGACTCCCGCACGCACGGCCACATCCACGTCTTTCCAAATGTCGTTGAGCAATGTTTCCACCGCCTCGACAGTCTTCATCTTCTCCTGCATGGAGGCCAGTTGCCAGAAATACTGCTCGGCCGTTTTCTCCACCTCGTTTTCCGAGAGTCGCATCTGCAGCCTGCTCACATCTTCGCCCACCCGGGCCAACTTGTTGCCATTGACGATCTGACCACCGGCGAAAACGGGTTGAACAGCCTGCACCCCGGCAATGACGCCATTTTTCATCATCGAGATACTGATGGGATCAGCGAGAGATGCAAGGGCCTCGGGCGGGAACATCTGAGCCAAGGAGGCACCCAACTCGGGAGATATCATCTCTGAGGGGTTGAGGGAGGTCTGAGCCATGGCTTTATTGGCATTAAACCACAATCCCGTACCGCTGACGTTGGGGAAATACTTGGCAAAGGCCTCCTTGCGCTGCTGGCTGGCGGCCTCGATGTCATATTGTGCTGAACGGATGGCGAAGTTGTTGTGCAGGGCCGAATCCTTCAATTGTTCCAAGGTGTAGGTTTGGGCCGACGCAAAGCCACAGCACAGGGAACAAAGCACGAGAGCAAGTATCTTTTTCATCTTCATATTCTGGTATGTAACAGCAAATTAAATCACTTCAGACTTACTTTCCAATAAATAACGGGCAGCATGGTCACCACCATGATGAGCGAACCGATACCACCTGCAAAAATGGTCACTCCCACAGGCATCCAGAACGAACTCTGCGCGATGATCATCGGCACCACACCGACGGCGGTGGTGGCTGTCGTGAGGAAGATAGGCACCATGCGCCGCTTGCCGGCATCATAGGCGGCCTGCTTCACGGCGTTGTTATAACCCTCGCGGTCAACAGTCCAATCCCCATGTTCCGCCACATATTTCTGAATCAGGTCTATCGCATGCTCGAAAATCAGAATCTCATTGCGCATGATCATTCCCATCAGTGTGATAAGGCCAAAGATGGAAGTCAGTCCCAGGGAACGGTTCATCAGCCCTAATCCGATTAGTGAGCCTGGTATCATCAGGGCAAGGGCGACCATGCAAACCGTCGTGATTCCAAACTTCTTGAAGTTGAACAGCAGGAAGAAGAACACAATGATCAAGGCGATGACGATACCTCCGAATATCTGTGGTAAGGCCTCAGAGTCGTACTCTATCTCGCCGCCCACCTCAGACCGTACGCCCTGCGGAATCTCAATCTCCTTGTGCATGATGCGGGCTATCTTCTTTTCGACAGGGGCGGTATAAACGCCCTGCGCGAAATGCCCTGTCACCGTGATGCAACGCTCGCCGCCACGGTGAATGATGCGGCTCTCGCTCCACCGGGGTGACACATTGGCTATCTGGCGCAGAGGAACTGTGCTGTTGCTCTGGTTGAGTCCTGCCGACACGATGGTCATGGGTGATGCGATGCCCAGGTTGGCGACATCCGAGAAGGTCATGTCTGCATCGTCTTTCACGACAATGGGCAACTCATAATTGCCTTCCCACATCTGTCCCACACGCAGGTCGCTCGAGTTAGCACTCAACGCCAGTTGGGCCGTGGAGCGTGTCACGCCCAACTGCGCCGAGGCGACAGGATCAAGTTCAACATTGATGATGGGTTGGGGCTGGAAGTGGTCGGTATGCACCCATTCCACCTCCGGCATCTGACGCATGCGCTCCATCAGCCGCTCGGCCACCACATGGAGGGAATCAAGATTGTCACCATAGAAACGGTACTCTAACTCAGTGACTTCCAGATAATCCAGTCGTTTGAACTTCACGTAGGCCTTTGGGAAGGCCTCTCCCAACTGTGGCTGATATTTTGCCAACAGGTCGAGCGTGGCCTTGTCTGATTGTGTATTCACTATCAATTGGGCATAGTTTTTCCCTGCCATCTGCGGCGCATAGGCATCCATGAAGCGCGGCGAGGAACAGCCGATGAAACTGGTGATGCCTGTGACGCGCTTGTCACTTGCCAGCACGCGACGGACAGAATCAGCCAATTCACTGGTTTGTGCCATGCCTTTACCATCGGGCAGGAAGATTTCCACGGCAAACTGGTCGCGGTCGGCATAGGGGAAAAGGCGTATCTTCAGCGTCGGGACGATAATCGTGGACAATAAGATGATAGCGATGCCGCCACAGATGGTCAACCATGGCCTTCGGAATGTGAAGTCGAGCACCTTGTCATAGGTCTTCTGCACCCATTTGGTGATGGCGTTCCCATCCGTTTTCACGTTTTCGGGCTTAATCAGCCTGACTTCCAAGAAAGGTATCACTGTCACGGCCAGGAGAAGCGATACCATCAGGTTGATGGTGACAGTAATGGGGAAATCCTTCAGGCAATCGAGGAATACGCCCTTCATCGTGATCAGGAATGGGTAGAAGATGGCACAGATGCAAATTGTGGCCAGCATCATGGGCATGAAATATTGCTTGGCAGACTCTAAAGCCGCTCGCTTAGGTTCAAGCCCCTTTCCGAGATATTCCAAATAACCGTCAATCACCACAATGGAGTTATCGACCACCAGACCCAGCACCACCAGCAACGCAGCCAAGGTCACGATGTTCAGCTAGATGCCCAACATATACATGAAAGCCACC
>JAGCXX010000260.1 GCA_017961115.1 Prevotella sp.
CGCGTCTGCTTGTCCTCTCCTCTCGCCGCCGCCGGATTCTCTCTTCTCTGGCGATGGCCCTCGTCTGCCTTGCTTCCATCGTCGGTATGGTTATTCTCCGCCAGCATTACATTTCAGACATCTTCGACCAGCTCTTCTTCGCCTTCCTTGCCCTGCTGATGGTCGTGACCCTTATCCATAGCCTTCGGCAAATATTCCTTCTCCGTCGCCACCCCTTATTAAACTCTCAATTTTCAATTATCAATTTTCAATTCTCAATTCTCTCTCGTGCCGCAGTCTTCGCTGCTGTCGTGGTGATGTGCCTCTTTCTTGCCGTTCCTGTGCAGAACGGTCGAGCCATGTCCCACGGCTCACCCTCTCACCGTAGCGCAGCCCTCACCAGTGTGTCATTTGTCTTATCCCATATACAATGAGACCAAAACCGAAACAATTTCTATTGCCGACCATCATCTTCCTCGCCATCGTTTTGGTGGCATTGGCCGTGAGGCTGTGGCCCCGCACCGTCCCCTTCGACCAGTGCAGCGACCTCTATAAGCAGTATGTAGCCGTGGAGGGTATAAACGCTACATATATAAAGGACTATAAAGTCAATGACACCGTCTTTGTTGATGTTACATTGCTTGAGGCCACTGATTCTATGTGGCACACCCTTATGACGGATTTTAATATTCCTACGCCCGATTCCGATCTCCAGCAATTCATTGACGCAGGAGAAAACCTTGTTGTTACGAAACTCGTAGATAAAACCCATTATAGTAGGCCCGCCGCCCCATGTTCGTCTAATTGTGAAATCATGGCCATCTCATACACAACGCACTCCATAAGTGTTTTTCACACAGTGGATGCTGGAGAGCGTCATGCTATATTGTATTTCAACCTTGATAAATCAACAAATCAATAAAATAAAGAATTATGCGTAAAACAATCACCACCATTGCATTCGTTGCAATGCTCGGAGCCCTGGCCGTCAGTTGCCAGAAAGAAAACATCATTGACGAAACCCCCGTTGTTGCGGAAAACGGCACCGTGACACGGTGAGTTACGCCGTTGACGGCGTAACTCACCAGATTACGCTTGTCGGCGACGAGGCCTGGCACGATTTCTTGAATCGCATGATGGCCTTGGCAGAAGAAGGACACGAGGTCACTTTCCGCAACGAGGAAGCAGCCTCGCGTGTTGCTTCTACCAAAGAGGTTGTCACCTACTCTACACCAGATCACGACGATGCCATCAACTGGGCGGCAAAGATGTTGGATGACGGCTACACCGTAACCATCCACTTCGACAAGGAAAAGAAAGTCTACAACTGTTATGCGTTCAAGTAAAATGCGGGTAACCATCTTCTCGCCTATGATTGACGATATATATAACGACAATTAAAATCATAGAATATGACTGTCAAAAGAACAATATGGCTTATAGCCATGGCATTATTGTCCCTCGGAGCCCATGCCCAGCGTTTCGACTGGGCAAAAGGCTACGGCTCCTCGCAGGAAGGCTGCCTGATCAAAGGCACCGTCACCGACAGCGACGGCAACCTCTACATCCTCGGCCAGTTCACCAAGGATGCCACCTGGGATGGCCAACGCATCCTCCCCATCGCACCCTACGGCTCGGGGCAGAACTCCATCAACACCCTCATCGCCAAAATCTCCCCCAGCGGCGAGATGCTCTGGAAAAAGGTCATCCACTCAAACAACAACCAGAACACACTTTCCTATGACATCAAGCCGATAGGCGACACCGCTTTTGCCTGTCTGGTGAATGTCAACCTTCCGACAAGTGGCAACTACTGCTATTTCCTTGATACTTTGTTGCCGACATGGAGCGAATATCCTGTTCCTCTTACAGCAGAGACCACAACTTCTGCGTGTTTTACCACCTATTTGGTCTTCGATTTCTCGGGCAATGTTTTGGAACAACACTTCATCCAAGTATCCTACATTGACACCACAGGCAACGATTATGTGTTCCACTACTCACAACCGAATGTTCCAGACAAACTCTTTTCCTATCCACTGACCAATCCTTCTTTTGATGTCGATGCCAATGGCAACATTTACATCTGCCGCCAATCCGCAGACCACTTCGACAACATGATTTCTGTGGAGGAAGGTTCTGCCATCGGACTCAAATTCTGGGTCGACAAACAGTGCGTTGGCACCGTGTATGTCAATGACGGCGACCATCCCCGTTGGGTTCCACAAATGCTGAAATTCTCCCCGCACATGACAACCTTGACAAATAGCAGATACATTTTCCAATCGAACAACGGAACTATCTATAGCGGCGATAATCCTTATATTAAACTGGATGGTGAAGAACAATTGTTTCTCATTGGTAACTTGTCAATGAGCGGGATGAATTATGATACATTGATGATAGACTCTGCACTAAACGTGTCATTGTCACACTCCGATATTAATATCAATTGGGGCTATCTGATATGCTACAATGACAATTTATCACCGCAATATTGTGTTTCCTTGAAGGATAGCATTGTCGGTGATATTCCGCCTACAACTTCCCGAACGTTTTTCCACGACATTGATTTTGACTCAGACAGCAATATGGTTTTCATCAGTGGGTTTGCACAAAAAAACAATAATGCCACATCAAGGTACACTTATGCAAACACACTTTTGTCTATGGAACGAAATGATGCTTTCGTGCTCTCGCTAGACAAAAGCACTGGCACCTATCAATCATGTTCCGTTATTCCGTCGCTATCCTCTTCCAATCTTGGCACCTTGGAAAGCAGAGGAAACCTATCGGCCAAGAACAACCGCATACTGATACAAAACCAGTATTATGCAGGCATTCAATTTCCCAATCAGACAGTTCATGCTCAAGACAATAATCCAGGACTCTGTTTGACGATGTTCGACTACTCTGGCCTTCTTATCGCAGGCATCGACTACAACTCATTCCATCCGCAAAACCGTCCAGGCTCCATTTCAATGACAGACAGTGTCCTCTACCTGTCAAATCTGTTACGTACTGATGCAACGTTTGGTAACCTCACCGTATCTGAACAAGGATATTTCTCATGTGTAGCAAAGTATGTTGATACAGCCTTTATGACACCATACGTTCACACAAACGACCCCATCGACACGGGCGACGTGCGCATCACCGTGGTGGGCGACGAGGGGGCTTTCGTGGCCTACCCCAACCCCTTCCGGCAGAAGGTGACCATCGAGGTGCAGGGTGGAGAGCCTCTGACCGAGACCGCATGGCTCACCGACCTCACAGGCCGCCGCCAGCAAATGCGCCTCACAGCCGAGGGCGCAGGCCGCTACAGCCTCGACCTCACCTCCCGCCCCCAAGCCGCCTACCTCCTCACCCTCACCACCGCATCGGGCAAGACCCACACCGTCCGCCTGCTGAAACAATCGGACATCTTTTCACGATAATTATTAACCATCAAAAACATAATCAAGATGACACACCACATCATCAAATCCCTCGCCGCCGTTGCCTTAGGCGCGATGCTGCTTACGGGCAGCGTTGTGGCCCAGAACGGCTATCATCAAGTTGGCGACACCGTGCGCGGCAAGTGCCCCATCTACCAGTACGAACAAGGCTGGTGGCCCACCCTCAACGCATCAGGCCACACCGACAGTCTTATCAACACCGCGTTCAGCACATTTGGCTACATGAAACACACCACCAATACTCCGCTGAAAGTAATTGGCATAGCCTCGACCTGGGCTCGACTTGACAGAACGACTATGCAAGAGGATTTGGACACCTCCATCGACGGCACATTGTACTATGTATTGCTCGATGCCACCGCTGGCGGACCGGTGGAACTGACACGTGTCTGCTGGACGGATGATTATTCGACCCATCCCAAACGCTACATGGAGCTGCCCTTGAAAACGGGACTCTGCTCCCAAATGGAGGACCATGATACCATCGTCTCGTTGCGCGAATACTATTTCGACAGCGCCATCACCGTCACCGACTCGTTCTATCTGGGATGTGTCGTCCCGGACATCGATGCCAGCGGTCCCAATGGTTTCGCAATCTTCTCTTATATAGCGTCACATATGTGGAACTATTGTACCTATAGTTCAATGGATGCCAACGGAACATACAAGGAATGTGCAACGGATATGCCAGAGTTCATCTACTATGACTCATCAAGGCTCGATAACCAATGGCACTATTACACACACAAGAGATTCCAATTGATTTTCCCCATCATCGAACTGGATACCTTCTGTGTTACGCCCGAAGAGCCTCAGGTCACTTACCGAGACAGCCTCACGGTGAGGGTAGAATGGGTGGACAACAACAACCTTTATTGGGAAGTGTCGCGCACCGCGCTGAACGGTGACCCGGATACGGGCTTGATTACCCTGACCGCGGTACCTTACATCGAATACACCGACATCAACGATGACAGCATCTATCACGTCTATGTGCGCGGCTACTGCGAGACAGGTATTTGGTCAGGTTGGAGCGACTGGAGCACACCCTGCCTCATCGACTCCATCCCCACTCCTCCAACACCCCCTGAAGGCATTAACACCATCGAAGCTACCGACTTCACCCTCTCCCCCAACCCTGCCAAGGGCGTCGTGACCCTGAAATGCACCGGAGACATGCAGGGAAGCGTCGAAATCATCGACATGCAGGGCAAGGTCTGGAGCAAGAAAGTTCTCGCAGGTCACCTGACGGAATTCGATGTGAGCGCATTGCCTGCCGGCGCCTATCTGGTACGCATCACCACCGACAAAGGCACTACGACAAAGAAACTCTCCATCGAATAGATGCAGTAAAAGTAATTGTGCAATAAAAAGTTTGCATCCTGCGTTAAGGATGCAAACTTTATATTCTATGATAGAGACAGGAATAACAGGACATCATGAACAGATTGTAACCCTCGCGACGGCGCCTGCTCCTCCACCCTCCTCGAGGCCGGCAGCTGGGGCAAGGTGAGCGAATAGTATATTCAAACAGACCGCCTGTGGCACACCGTCACGGGAGGTTTTTCTAATCTACTATCTCTCAGCGTTTTACAGTGCATTTCTTTGTTATTTCTTTGTTATTTCTTTGTTACTTCTTTGTTATTTCTTTGTTAAAAAGCAAAGAAATGACGAAGAACAAACGGAGAACAAACGAAAAAAAGAGCCTCCGGAGTGCTTCCAGAGGCTGGCTTTCAACCTATTAAATACATTTATTTCAGGGGGGTGAGGGTGGTGCGGCGGTTCTGGGCGCGGCCCTCGGGGGTGTCGTTGGTGGCGATGGGGCGCGTCTCGCCGTAGCCGCGATAGGTGAGGCGGTCGGCGGGGACGCCGCGGAGGATGAGGTAGTCGTAGACCGCTTTGGC
>JAGCXX010000261.1 GCA_017961115.1 Prevotella sp.
CATGCGCGCCGGTGGGGCTTATGTGCCCGTCGATGCGCAATGGCCTCCCAAACGGCTGAAGCATATCATCGATGACGCTGCAATACAAATCGTGGTCGATGCCTCATACGTCAGGGCGCATGCCGATATGGACGAATCTGAATCTCCCATAGACAATTCCGTTTCACAAGGATATGCCTATATGATATATACATCGGGAACAACGGGCATGCCTAAGGGAGTGGTCATCACACACATGGGATTGACCAACCTTGCGTGTTTCTGTGTCCGACGATGGCCGCTCACTTGCAATAGCCGCATCGCATGTCATTCGACATTGGCTTTCGATGCTTCGGTTGAGGATATCTTCCCCATACTGACCGTGGGTGGCTGCGTGGTATTCGTTCCCACTGAGGTCAGGACCGACTTTCACGATTTGGCTCATTTTCTGCGCCAACACAAAATCACTGGCGGATGTTTTACCACAAGATTTGGAGTAGCGCTGGCCGAAACGCATTCCATCTGTATGGATTACTTCTGTCTGGGAGGTGAGAAACTGATGTCGAATCCGAATATCAAAGGAAGGGTTTACAATACATACGGCCCGACGGAGTTCACCGTGGATGCGACGTATATTGAATTGGAGAATGACAGAGTATATGACGACATCCCTATCGGACGACCTGTGGACAACTGCCATGCCTTTGTCGTGGATACGTTCGGGTGTCTATTGCCACAGGGAGCGGTAGGTGAACTTTGGTTGGCGGGTCCACAAGTGTCTGCGGGCTACAGGAATGCTCCGGAACTGAACATGGAGAAGTTCACTACTTGTGATTTTTACAATGGGATGGTCTACCATACTGGCGACCTGGCGAGATGGAACGAAGAGGGCCTGCTGGAATATATGGGTCGGCTCGACAATCAGGTGAAAATAGATGGCATGCGTATCTCTTTGGAGGAAATAGAACAATGCCTTCTTGAAATTCCTCAAATAAACGAGGTTGCAGTGGTGTCCCGTGACATCAATGGCAAACCCCAAATACAGGCTTTCTATACTTCAAGCAACGCTCTCACCGAAAATGAAATCATACAGATAATCAAAGGATTGCTGCCATCACAGATGATTCCCAAACAATTGGTGAGGATTGAGAAAATGCCACTCACTGCTTCGGGTAAAATAGACAAGAACCGTCTGCATGCCGAGATGACACATTTGCCTGAGGTGGCTCCAGCGGATGCCACGGAATGGGCAATGTGTCAGCTGATGGCAAAGGTGCTGGGTATGCAACAGATTGGTGCCACAGATGATTTCTTTGCTTTGGGAGGAACATCCCTAAGTGCCATGCAGTTGGTGGCGGAAGCAAGAAAACAAGGATTCTCTCTCGAATATGGTGATATCTTCGCTCATCCCACACCAAGGTTGTTGGGCCAAAGTGTCAATAAAACTGGAGAAAACCTCTTATATGATGTGGGAAACTATGATTACAGTGAAATCAACCTGCTGCTGTCACAAAAAAAGACTTGCTGCGGGGAGTCATTACCCAATGGCGGCACCCTTCTGCTAACAGGAGCTACAGGCTTTCTGGGCATCCATGTGCTGGCTCGCTTCCTCGCCTCAGGGAAGTGGAAGGTGACTTGCATGCTTCGTGATGAAGATGAAAACGAGGCATGGGAAAGGCTGGAAAGCAGATGGACATACTATTTCGGACAGGCAAAAATTGACCAGGAAAGAGTAAGCATCACTTATGGTGACCTCACCCAGCCATCGAGTTTGGAGAAATTGGAAAAAACGCCCTTTGATGTCGTCATCAACTGCGCTGCGGATGTGAGGTATTTCGCTAAAGACAACAATATCAGAATGGTGAATGCCGATGGCGTGGAATATTTGGCGAAACTGTGCATGAAAAAAGATGTTCGCCTGATTCAGATTTCCACTTTAAGCATAGGAGGCATCGATTCTATAGGCAATCCGTCTGCATTATCGCCTTCCTCACTTTACCTACACCAACGGATGCATGACCAGTATTCCTACTCCAAATTCATGGCTGAGAGATACATCCTTGAGCAGATGGCGCACGATGAACTGAAAGCCAATATCATCCGCGTGGGGTATCTCACACCTAATTCCCAAAATGGGAAAGCACCTGTCAATGCCCAGGAAAACATATTTTTTTCCTTGTTGCAGGTGATGAAATTGATTGGCGGATGCCCTGAGTCTGCGTCTCGCATGGAGATAGAATGGGCACACGTTGATGAAGTGGCCGACATGGTCTACATGGCCACGGTTGCATGTCCTTCTCATCCAGTGCTGCATGGGGAATGCCTGAAACGGTCTTCTATGAAACAAATGGCGGATGATTTTGCGGGAAAGGAATTGGCCATCGTGCCTGACGATGATTTCCGCCATCGACTCTTTTGTCAGCACAAAACGGGAGTTTGGGAACACTTGCTCAACTTGATGCTGAACAAAAAGAAACTTCATTGATGATTGTTGGAAAAAATCATTACCTTTGCAATTGGATTTCATCAACTATATCATTATTCAAACAATCAACAAATTCGTATGAGAACAAAAGCAAATGATGTCTTAGCAATCGTCTTGTTATGCCTGCTGCTCGTATCTTGCAAGGAGAATTATTCGGTAGGCGAGAAAGTGGGCACACTCACGGAGTTCGCCAAGTCGGGTTTGATTTGGGACTCATGGGACGGACGGCTCAACCTGACACAGACAGGTATGAATACGGCGGGAGAACCCTTTGAATTCTCTTTCGACAATGACAGGAACGACCAAGACAGCCTTATATCTCTCTTGCAGAAGGCTCAGGTGGAGGGTTGGAAAATCAAAATCAAGTATCATCGCGTGCAAGGATGGAATTGGTTTGAGAATCGTGGAAGGTTTGATTACTTCGTCGACGATGTGGAGGTGTTGGACAAGAATTTCGCCAATGTCATGCGAAGCAACGGCAATACCCAGGGGCATGTCATCGACACCATCTATGTGGTGATTGACAAATCAGAAGTAAAAAAGGTCTTGAATAAGTAACTCAACCGATACAACTCACAGCCTCATGATAACAACACGTCTCTTTTTGACCGCTGCCTTAATGTCTGTCAGTTCCATGATGGCGTTCGGCTTCCAGGCAGACAAGATGCCGCAAACACAGGATGACAAACAACCTGACCGCTTGCTGGTCAGCACCACATCTGGGTTGGTGCAGGGATTCGAACAGGAGGAGACCATGGCTTTCCTCGGCATACCTTATGCCAAGGTGGAGAGATTCCAACCTCCAATGCCTGTCGACCGATGGGATACCATCAGAATCTGCGACCACTGGGGACCGCAGGCCATGCAGAATGTGGGTAGCCGAACACTCAGCGAGGCTGAGATGTCTGAGAAAAACTCATGTGTGCTCAATGTGTGGACCACAGACCGGAAAGCAAGCAAACCCGTGATGGTGTGGCTGCATGGCGGTGGCTTCGACTCGGGCACCTCTGCATGGAATCCGGGGATGGGACTGGCGAAAAAGGATGTCGTTGTCGTGAGCGTCAACCACAGGCTCAATATTCTCGGCTTCCTCGACCTGTCGGCTTGCTCAGAGAAATATAAGAACTCGGCCAATGTAGGCATGCTCGATGTAGTGGCGGCGCTGCAATGGGTAAGGGATAACATCCGCAACTTTGGCGGCGACCCCGGTAATGTAACCATCTTTGGCGAGTCGGGTGGGGGAGGAAAAGTGGGAACCCTGCTCTGCATGCCTCCGGCAAAAGGACTGTTCCACAAGGCAATTATCCTGAGCGGAACCATCCTCAATGTGAACACCAAAAAGATGAGTGAGCAACTGGGGGCTGCTGTGCTCAAGGAATTGGGTATCGACAGCAACAACATCGACCGAATAAAGGATATTCCCTATCAGGAACTATATGCTGCCGGACAAAGGGCAATGGCTGCAAGCATCGGAACACGAAGGCCGGGCACCCCGATGATGTGGGGATTTGGTCCCACACCCGATGGGGTAACGCTGCTCCAACAACCTTTCCAACCGGGTTTCGCCGACATCTCCGACAATATTCCCATCATCATCGGCACAACCTTCAATGAGTTGCAAAGACTGACCTATCAGCAGCCCATGACATTCCAACAGGCAAGAGAGGCGCTTATGCCGACTTTCGGCGACGATACGGATGAGTATATACAAGCATTCAAGGAGGCTTATCCTGAATGCATTCCGCAAGACCTGCTCAGCATCGACTGGCTGTTCCGTCCCAAAACACTCATTACTGCCGATGAGATAGCAGAAACAAGAAAAGCAAAGACCTATACCTATATGTTCACATGGAGGTCGCCCCTCACCAAGGCTTCACAACATGGGCACGAACTGAAATTCTGCTTCAACACACTGCACCATTCCAAGAACGAACTGCCTGAGGCCACCAAGGAGGACCTGAGACTGGCCGACCTCATGAGCAGAGCATGGGCACAGTTCGCACATACAGGCAATCCCAACATCAAAGGTCTGCCAAAATGGAAAGCATATACACCTAAGAATGGAGTGATGATGGTATTCGACCACAAATGCCGTGTCCTCAACAACCCCGACCGACATCTGCAGAAACTCATCAACAAGCACTGCTTCAAACAATTGGATGAGTTCAGGAAAACCCACTGACAACTTTTAGCGCATTCTCAGGTTGTATTGATACGCTAATTGAATAGTTAAAAAACCTAAAAACAAGACACGCTCACGTTGTGTCTTAAGATTTTTTCTTACCTTTGCAGCCGCAAAACGGGCAAGTCTTGCACGGCCAGCTCCCTGCAAATCCTCCAGGACGGGAACGTAGCAAAGGTAGTAGGTTGAGCGGCGCGATGCAAGCAGCTTGCCCACCCCGCCTCTTTAGCTCAGTTGGCCAGAGCACGTGATTTGTAATCTCGGGGTCGTTGGTTCGAATCCGACAAGAGGCTCAGAAAGGCCGTGTCAATGGAGGTTGACACGGCTTTTTGTATATTTTAACACCCATTCGAACACTTATTATGCTAAAAACCCTTAATTTTGCACGATATGAATCAACCTACATGTATGTTTATGTTTATGAATAGCATCAAGCGGATTGCTCCTTTATGGAGTGCCGCGCTTTTAACTTTGGCGATGACTGCCTGTGTGGACAAGGACTATGACTTGGACGATGTCGACATGACGGTGGGTTTGGGCAATACCATTCAGTTGCCAAGCAACAACTCCACTGCTGATATATGCTTGGATGATGTGCTCGACTTGGGGTCCAACAACTTCTTGTCAATTGGAGACGATGGGATGTACAATATCTCTGCCATCGACGACAATGAGTTCGTCGCACACATGGGTGTACCAAGATTCAGCGTGCCAAAAAAGACTTATAAAGGAACTTATGTCATCGACTTAGGCGACTTCGACCCAAGAAAATCAGTGATGAGAAAGGTGAAGAAAGCCAATGAGGATATTACGTTCAACGCTCCTATGGTTGACTTGGACTTCTCTGTGAACTACAAGTCTGATGCCATCACACGCCTGGAGAAAATCGGATTCTCTGCCAATCTGTCTGTCGCTCTGACCTTCGCAAAGGACCTACAGGGTGCGCTAAGCGACATCAGCCGCCTTTCGATCACTCTTCCACAATGCCTGCTACTGGGAAAGGCTGCCTGGAACGGGGATTCTATCAGTGCCATTAACAACACCTATGAACTGAGGGACGTGAAGACTTCCGAGGGCGTGAGGCTCATCATCAATGTCGTGGGTGTTGACCTGTCGGAGAAAAAACCCGACGGCAGTTATATGACCTATAAGCAAGGGGAGGG
>JAGCXX010000262.1 GCA_017961115.1 Prevotella sp.
CGCCATTGGCGAATTGTATGAGTTCGCCGTCCACTACGAAGGAAAACTTGGCGCACTGGGCTGCGTCCTGGAAAACAGGGAGGGAGATGCCATCCACTCCTACGGCAATTTCCCACGGATGCGCGACGACTTCAACAAGTTGGTCTTCGTGCCCATCAAAAAAGCGCTGGGATGCTACAAAAAGCGCACAATCCCCCTGCCTGAGCGATGGATGAAGGTGGATTACGTGACGGGAGCCGACCTCATGGTGGCCCGCTCTGTGCTTGAAGAGTGCGGAGCATTCCATCCCGCTTTCTTCATGTACTGCGAGGAGACGGAGATGGAGCACCGCTTTGCCCTCCACGGGTATGACAACATCTTGTTGCGCGGTCCACGCATCATCCACCTGGAAGGCGAGGGAGGCCGTGACGGCAAAACCTCTCAGTTCCTGCGCGACTGCCTCCGTCAGCAAAAGAGCGAATACATCTACTTCAAGCTGACGCGCCCCCGATGGAAATACTGGCTCTACCGCCTCGGCCATCCTATCCTGCGGCAGACCCTATGGCTCAACCCCCATGTGTCGCTGGCTGACAAATGGACGATGATGAAACAACTGTTTACAAGAACAGGCATCTGAGAGACGATAAGATACAAAACAGAAAGATGAACATCCTGATTGACGGACGAGTATGGTCGCGCAATGCGGCCGGCATCACCACCTTCCTTTGCTGCGCCCTCATGGAGTGGGTGCGGCAACGGCCCGGTGACACCTTCCATGTGGTGTTGCCTAAGGGGATGGACCCGTCTGTCGAGTTGCCTGCTTTGCCCGACAACCTCATCTTGCGGGACTATTCCTCCCGGTTCCCAGGCTTTCTGCCCAACATCATCATCATGCAGTTGCTTGTGCCCTTCCTCTGCCGAAAGCTGCACATCGACCTATACTATGCTCCCGTGCCTCACCTGCCATGGATGATACCCTCCCGCACGAAGAAAGCCATTACCGTACACGACGTTGTCAACATTGAGATGAGCCACACCATGGCATGGACCAACCGGTTGGCCACAAGCATCTTCTTCGGACAGGCTATCCGCAAGGCAGATGTCTTATGGGCAAATTCCCACTACACAGCAGGCAAGGTGGAGCAATACTATCCCAAACGGCGTTGCAAAGACATCTTTGTCGGTGACGCTGCCGACCATGACCAATACCACCAAATTGACCTCAGTGAGGAAGAACGTGCCACCTTGCGGCAAAAATACGGCATCCGCGACCGGTTCCTGCTGTTTGTTGGTTCACTGGAGCCAAGGAAGAACCTGTCGTTCCTCCTCCGCCTGATGCCACAACTCTTCAATGAGCACCACATACAGTTGGTGGTGGTGGGAGGCAAAGGGTGGAAGAATTCCGACCTAAGGGAAATCGTCGAGGCACCCGATTATCCCCGTGACGCCATCATCTTCTGCGGCTATGTGACCAACCATGAACTGTCGCTGCTCTACAACACAGCCGACTGTTTTGTCTCTGCCGCCCTGATGGAAGGTTTCGGCATGCCACAACTCGAGGCACTCTACTGCGGATGTCCGGTCGTCACGGCCCACAACACAGCGATGATAGAGGTGGCGCGTGGAAAAGACGGTGCCTGTACCGTTGAAGGCTATGACCCATTGGTATGGCAGCAAACCATCCTGAAAGTGCTTAACAACCGGCCTGTCGTTGACCAGCGCCAACTGGCAGAATATGACTGGACCATCATCATACAACATTTCTTGAAAGAAAAAATCATACAATGATATGAAGACAATACTACACGTATCCAAATACTACTATCCAGACTTGGGAGGCATCGAGACACTGGTGAAGTCGATGGCGGAGGGACTGACCGAATACCGCAACATCGTGGTGTGTTTCGCCACCGACGGCCAAACCCGTGTCGAGACCATTGGTTCGGTAATCGTCCACCGCGTGAAGGTCAACTTCTCCCTGATGAACCAGGATGTGGCATTTGGCTACCTCAACGAGATGAAGTGGCTCATGAATGAGTACAAACCCCACTATGTGCACGTCCACTGCCCCAACCCCTTTGTCTACCCCATCGTGCTCCGCACCATCTCGCCCGACACCAAACTCATCCTGCACTGGCACTCCGACATCATCTCCAAGGGTTTGATGTATATGTTTGTCAGACCGATAGAGAAGGCCATCCTCAAGCGGGCCGACCTGATTCTTGCCACCAGTCCCAACTACGTACACCACTCAAGCCCCATCAACCGATACAAGGATAAGATACGTATCGTGCAGAACGGGGTCATCACCTCCGATTTCGATTTCCGGAAAGGTGACCGCGGGCGCATCGAGAAGGTCAAAAAGAAGTATGGACATAAGAAACTGGTGTTGTTCGTGGGCCGACATATTCCCTACAAAGGTATTGACTTGCTCATCGAGGCAGAGAAATACATCAAGAACGACTGCCGCATCATCATCTCCGGCACCGGACCGCTGACCGCCCACCTGAAGAGCGTGTCGAAGTCGCCACGCGTCATCTTCACCGGCCGTCTGACTGCCGACGAACTACGTAGCCATGCCCATGCTGCCGATGTGTTTGCCTTCCCTTCCAACACCAAGGCAGAGGCATTCGGTATTGCCCTGGCGGAGGCGATGTACTGTCGCTGCGTGCCTGTCGTCTTCCATCTTGAGGGCTCTGGAGTCAATTGGGTGTCGGAAAAGGACGTCACCGGCATGGAGGTGCCTCTCCGTGACGTACAGGCCTTCGCTGCTGCCGTGGACAAACTGCTGGAGGACGAAGACCTGCGTGCGAAGATGGCTGAAGCCTGTCATGAACGTGTGAAGCAGATGTTCACCGATGAGATAGCCGTAGCGAAAATGCGGGAAATTTATCATGAACTCTAAAAGAGACTCACCACATTTCTATATCAACGGCCGTTTTCTGACACAGCAGATGACAGGCGTGGAGCGCTATGCCTGGAATATGTGCAAGGCAATGGCTGCCTTAGGACAAGATTTTACCATTGTCTGTCCCCATGCCAAGATACTCGACTGTTACGACACCCATGGGATGAACGTCATCAAGTATGGCTTTGGCAACTCCCATTTTTGGGAGCAGTGCGTTTTCCCACTTTTCTTTCTCCTCAAACGTCATTTTATAGTTTTCAGTTTCACGGGTTTGGGCTCCATCCTCGTACGCAACAAGGTGATGACCATCCACGACCTGTCGTTTTTGGAGGATCCAGCCTGGTTCTCGCGTTCCTATTATTATTGGTACAAGCTGATGACCCCATTGGCAGTCCGTTCATCACGCCACATCATCACGGTCAGCGAGTTTTCCAAGCGCGAGATTCTGCGGTTCTACCCATTCCTCAAAGAAAGCAACATCACCGTGGCATACAACGCAGTCGACGAAGAGCAGTTTCACCACCTACACCACCAATTCAAGCCATCCGAGCACTTCGCCCTCACCGTGTCCTCACTCGACCCCAGAAAAAACTTCTTGCGCTTAGCCCAAGCTTTTGAGGGCATTGAGGGCTTAAGTCTGCATATCGTTGGCAATGCCAACCGCGTCTTCGGCAAGCAGAAAGGCATGAAGAGCCTTCCCAAAAACGTACGGCTGTTAGGACGTGTAAGCGATTGGGATTTGCTTCAACTCTTTCATCAGGCCGACTGCTTTATCTTCCCCTCCATTTACGAAGGATTTGGCCTCCCTCCTATTGAGGCGATGAGATGCGGCTGTCCTGTACTCGCTTCCGACATCCCCGTCCTCCATGAGGTTTGTGGTGATGCCGCCGATTATTTCAATCCACTTGACGTGGAAGATATCCGAAAGACCATCCAGACGTTCATTGACAATATGGAGGAGAAGAAACCCGTCATGCGTGAGCGGGGATACAAGAATATCAACCGTTTCTCGTGGCAGAATTCCGCACAAATTCTCATCAAGTTAGCCAACGACCTCTCACGTAAACCAAACATCATATAATCAACCAAACAACCAAACTACAAAAACAACAATTAGTGTCATGATTATCAGAAGCAAGGCCCCGATGCGGCTTGGCTTGGCAGGCGGCGGTACCGACGTGTCGCCTTACAGCGACCAATTTGGCGGACTGGTGCTCAATGCCACCATCAACCTTTATGCCCACTGCACCATAGAGGAAACCAATGACGGACTCATCACCATCTGCTCATACGATGCAGAAACAAAAGAGTCGTATCCCTCAGCCCATCAACTACCAATTGACGACAAGGCAATTCTCGTCAAGGGTGTCTACAACCGATTGGTTGAGGACTACCATTTCTCGCCACTGTCTTTCCGCATCACCACTTGGAACGATGTCCCTCCTGGCTCAGGTCTGGGCACTTCCTCCACCATGGTGGTATGCATACTCAAAGCCTTTGTAGAGTGGCTGAACCTTCCCCTTGGCGACTATGAGGTCGCCAAACTGGCGTTTGAGATTGAGCGCAAGGACCTGGGACTGAGCGGCGGCAAGCAAGATCAGTTCGCAGCAGCTTTCGGTGGATTCAACTACATGGAATTCCATCAAAACGGTACCGTCATTGTCAATCCTCTTCGTATCAAGAGATGGATTA
>JAGCXX010000263.1 GCA_017961115.1 Prevotella sp.
ACAGCCCTTGTCGCTCACCAGTTGCCCTCGTCACTCAATGGATGGAACTCACATGGCATGACACAGAAGATGGTTGACGCCTATTACATGAATGATGGAACCGACGTTCCTGGCAAGGACGACGAGATGAACGGAGGCGACGGTTCGGAGCGCATACAAGGATGGACCACCGCGCGCAACTTCAGACAATACCCTCCGTTGGCTACCAATGTGTCGCTTCAATATGCCAACCGCGAACCCCGTTTCTATGCTTCCGTGGCTTTCAATGGCTCCAAATGGTGGGACACCAACCCCAGCCATACCACATCAGGCACCTATCAGCCCATCTACTACTATCGTGACAGTGAGACCGGTGATGGCTATACCAACTCCACCCGCTATCTGCGTACTGGCATCGGTGTGAAGAAATGGGTGAATCCCGCAGACTATCGCTCCGACAACGGCGACTACGGACATATACAGCAGAAATACGAGACTGCCATTCGCTATGCCGACATCCTGCTGATGTATGCTGAATGTCTAAACGAACTTACCACCACCCATACCGTTGCCTCTTGGGACGGAACAAAGACTTACACCATTGAGCGCAATGTTGAGGAGATGAAGCGAGGAATCCAACCCGTACGTATCCGTGCAGGACTTCCCGACTACACTTCACAGGAATATGGCGACCGTGACGTGCTTCGCGAGAAAATCAAGCGTGAGCGCATGATTGAGCTCATGGGTGAGGGCAAACGCTACTACGACCTTCGCCGGTGGATGGATGCCCAGGTGGAAGAGTCGAAGATAATCTATGGTTGCAACGTGATGATGACACGTGCTCAGCGCGATGACTTCCAGAAGATAGTGCCCATTACCTCATTGCCTACCACATTCTCCGAGAAGATGTATTTCTGGCCTATACGCCACGAAGAACTGAAGCGCAACTATAAGCTGACGCAAAATCCCGGATGGCAGTATTACGACTAAAGAAAAGAAAGTTGAACATAGTAATAACTATTGATATGAAAAGTAGACTATTCAATCTTCTGCTTGTTGGCATCTTATGCAGTGCCACAGCAATGGTCCTGTGCAGTTGCAACGACGAATGGAAAGACGAGCAGTATGAACAATATATCAGTTTCCGCGCACCGCTCAATGATCAGGGCGTCACACCAATATACGTGCCTTACACACGCAAAGGCGCTGACGGCACACCGCTTTTCGGAAAGGGAATGTCAAACTATCAGTTGCCAGTGATTGTAAGCGGGTCGACTCACAACAGCCGAAATCTGGAGGTGCATGTGGCTCACGACCCCGATACCCTCTCCGCGCTCAACTGGGCACGCTTTGCCACCCGCACCGAACTCTATTTCAAGGACATGGTGTCATACGTTTCCTTCCCCAATACGGTAACTATTCCCGCCGGACAGGATGTGAGCCTGCTTGACATCCGTTTCGATTTCCAACAACTCGACCTTGTGGAGAAATGGGTGCTGCCGCTCACCGTTGTCGACCAAGGATATGATTATGACGCCAACCCCCGAAAGCACTATCGAAAGGCCATGCTCCGCATTTTCCCATTCAATGACTATTCGGGCGACTACAGTGCTACAGGCCTCACCATCTCCATACAGGGTGATGCCAACTCGACGGGTCTCGACAAACTGCGCACCTATGTGGTGGACGACAATACCGTGTTCTTCTATGCAGGACGCTTCGATGAGAGCAGTCCTTGGCGCAAGAACTACAAGGTGTATGCCCGTTTCAGTGGAGGAACCAGCGGTACCGTTACCATGTGGTGTGACAATCCCGAGATGGAATTTAGGGTAAACAAGGAAGCCTCCTACCGCATGGTGGAAAGCGAGGACCAGACACAGCCCTATCTGCGCTATCGCAATGTGATCATCAATAATATTGATTACGATTTTGCCGACTATACGTCATCAGTAGGTAGCAAATTCTATTACAACATCAGCGGTACGTTGACCTTGCAACGCACCATCAATACTCAAATTCCTGACGAGGACCAAGCAATTCAATGGTAAAGACAAACATGAAAAGAGCAGGACTGATACTCCTGATGGCAATACTGGCATTCCATGATGTGGCTGCAGCAGAGCCGGTGGATTATGTGTCGCCCCTTGTGGGTACATTGTCCAAACACTCGCTCTCCACCGGCAACACCTATCCTGCCATCGCCATGCCCTGGGGTATGAACTTCTGGACACCACAGACTGGGAGAATGGGAGACGGTTGGCAATATGTCTATACAGAGGACAAGATAAGAGGGTTGAAACAGACCCACCAGCCATCGCCATGGATCAACGACTACGGCCAGTTTGCCATTATGCCTACCACCCGCACCGTCTTCAACGAAGACCAACGGGCATCGTGGTTCTCACACAAGGCAGAGGAAGTCATGCCTTATTTCTACAAGGTGTATCTTGCTGACTGGGATATCACAGCAGAACTTACTCCTACGGAGCGTGCCGCTGTCATGCGGTTCACCTATCCTGAGACCGCTGAGGCCCGTGTGGTGATTGATGCCTTCGATGGTGGTTCACATGTGGCTATCGATGCCAGTCGGCAGCGAGTGACAGGCTATACAACAAAAAACTCTGGTGGTGTTCCACAGGGGTTCAAAAACTATTTTGTCATTGAGTTCTCACACCCCATTACCTACGAAGCCTGTTATTCCAGTTCGCACGGATTGGTGGAGGACACTCCAGCCGCTTGGGACAATCACACGGGTGCCATAGTGGGATTCCCCACGCTGAAACGTGGTGAGCAGGTTGTCCTAAGAGTGGCATCTTCGTTCATCAGTCCCGAGCAAGCCCTCCTCAACTTACAGGAAATAGGGCAACGTCCATTTGATGATGTCAAGGCGGCAGGACGCCAACGTTGGAACGAAATTCTGGGACGTGTGGAGGTTGAAGACAGCAATGCCGACCATCTGCGCACGTTCTATTCCTGCCTCTATCGCTCAGTGCTCTTTCCCCGTATGTTCTATGAGATGGGAGACGATGGCAAGCCTGTGCACTATAGTCCTCATACAGGTGAGACCTGCCCAGGCTATTATTTTACCGACACTGGTTTTTGGGACACTTTCCGCAGTCTCTTCCCCTTGCTCAACCTGCTTTATCCTGATATGAACGAGAAAATGCAGGAGGGACTGGTGAACTGCTACAAGGAGAGCGGTTTCCTGCCCGAATGGGCCAGTCCAGGTCACCGTGGCTGCATGGTGGGCAACAACTCTGCGTCTGTAGTAGCCGACGCTTGGTTGAAAGGTTTGCGCGGATATGACATCGAGACGTTATGGGATGCCGTCGTTCACGGTGCCAATGCCGTTCATCCACAAGTGTCGTCGACAGGTCGTCTCGGTTTTGAGAAATACAACCAATTGGGTTATGTACCCTATAACGTCGGTATCAATGAGAGTGTCGCCCGCACACTGGAGTATGCCTATGACGATTGGTGCATCTACCAATTAGGCAAACAGTTGGGCAAGAGCGATGTGGAACTGAAACCCTTCCGTGAGCATGCGATGAACTACCGCAACGTGTACGACAAAGAGTCGCGCTTGATGCGCGGACGCAACGAAGATGGCACATTCCAGTCACCTTTCAGTCCATTGAAATGGGGTGACGCCTTCACCGAGGGTAATGCCTGGCATTACACATGGTCGGTGTTCCACGACCCAGAGGGCCTGATTCAGCTGATGGGGGGAAAAGACATCTTTGTACAGATGCTCGACTCGGTGTTCAATGTGCCGCCGCTCTTCGACGAAAGTTACTATGGCGGTGTCATCCATGAGATTCGCGAGATGCAGATTATGAACATGGGCAATTATGCCCATGGCAATCAGCCCATCCAGCACATGATATATCTTTTTGACTTTGCCGGTCAGCCATGGAAGGCTCAGCATTGGGTGCGTGAGGTGATGGACCGCCTCTATTCAGCACAGCCCGACGGTTATTGTGGTGACGAGGACAACGGACAGACATCGGCTTGGTATGTCTTCTCTGCCATGGGGTTCTATCCTGTATGTCCAGGAAGTGGACAGTATGTTCTCGGCACTCCTTATTTCGACAAGATAACCTTGCATCTGCCCCAACGCAAGACACTCACCATCAAGGCTCCCGGCATTAGTGCGCAAAACCGCTATATTGGTAACATGACCTTCAACGGCAAGACCTACGACAAGAACTATTTGGAACATGACGCTCTTCTCCGTGGCGGCACCATCAGTTACCGAATGCAGTCTGCTCCCAACCGCCAGCGTGGTATTTCCGACTCGGCAGCACCCTATTCTTTCTCAACATCCGAAAAACGATGATCAAAGTTTTTATCACCCTCATTTTTGCCGTCATTCCTTCGGCAGCGGTGTGGGCTCAGCCATCCAAGGCAGTGACTGACCTCAACAGGGCCATCGAGATACTTGATGCCACCATGGAGCGCTCGTTTCGTGGTTCAAGTACCAATTACTATATGGCAGACGTATGCGATGTCGCCAGCGATGCCGTGAGCGGTCCCAGTGACGTATGGCCCTATACGGCGGCCATCGAGGCCCACTGTTCGGTGCTGGAGGCTCTTGAGGCACTCAAGGATGAGGCTCCCGACCTCTACGACTTGAATTATGCCCACTATTTGCATCAACTTGACATACTCATCGACAATCTCGACTACTACCGCGGTTCATACACGTTGGTTTCGTATGCCACACGCAAAACCTGGAATACGGTCTATGCTGTGCCAAGAGCCAACCAACGCGGCAAGGGCGATGTGACTGGTGACAACCTGAAGAAAAATGTATATGACGACCAGATGTGGCTTGCACGTGAACTCATACGAGCCTACCGTCTGACGGGCAACACCTCTTACCGCGACATCGCCATCAGCCTGACCAATTATGTCATTGACGGATGGGACTGTTGGCGCGACTCCAATGGCGAGGAATACGGAGGCATCACTTGGGGACCTGGCTACAACTCAAAGCATGCCTGTTCCAATGCTCCTATTATCCAACCTCTCGTGTGGTTGTACGACATTATCAATGATGAGGACAGCGATGCTGCCTATATATTCTATTACCGCGATGAGGACAACCAGGTGACCAGCAAGGCAGTCAGACTGGCGGACCTATATCTTGACTTTGCCAAGAAAATCTATTCATGGCAGAAAAAACATCTGTACAACAGCCAGACCCATCTCTACTACGATATGTTGGGTGCCGACTTTGCATTGCAATATGATGGCACGGGAGCATCACGCCGACGTGCTCATGTCGACAACGGCGGCCCCACCGGCACTGCCTATACCTACAATACTGGCACCATGCTTGCAGGGGCAGTAGAACTGCTGAGGGTGACAGGCGATGAGAGCTACCGTACCGACATCGACGACTTGGCATACTATAGCTATATAGGTTTTTCGAGGCCGGTGCGCCGCGATGGTGTGACCTACAGACAATGGCCCACTGACGCCTCACCTTTGCAAGGGTTCAATGCATGGTTCGACAATGTGCTGATGCGTGCCTATGTCGATGCATCGGCATCCCCCAATCCATCATCTTATTGTGGCCAGTCGCTGCTGTCGTTTGAGACCAATCTCAACTATGCCTATGACCATTATCTGAGGAATCATATGTTGCCCATCGACCTGCTGGGCGGCTGGGGCGACAATACCAAGACCAAAGGTTTCCATCAGGTCAGTTTCGCTGCAGAATATGCGATGCTTGCCATATGGCGCCATAGGCAGCAAACCGAAGATGTATCCCACATCAGATATAAATTTCACCTTCCCACAAATTATTATAACCTACAAGGCCAACTCATGCAAGGCACATTGGACACCTTGCCTCATGGTATCTATGTGGCCCAAGGACATAAACTTTTTGTGAAATAGCAATAATCAGTCAACAATGAGCATTTTCAAACAACTATTCACTTTGATAGCCATATCTGCATGCAGCAGCATTATGGCACAAACATCTTCTGACTTCGAACCATACATGACCTCATCACTGAGGCTGCCTTCAGTACCACTATTTGTCAACGACCCATACTTCTCGTTATGGTCGCCTTTTAACCGTTTGAACGATGGTACGACTCGGCATTGGACTGATGCCGAGAAATCGATGGATGGCTTGCTTCGAGTGGATGGAAAAACCTATCGTTTCATGGGGGCTCAACGGGCGAACTTGCTGAGGGCAATCGCTCCAATGGCAACGGCCGAGAGTGGTTGGACTGCCAAGGTGACCCATTCGCGTCAAAACGGTAATGAATGGACCTCCCCGTCTTTCAACGACAGCAATTGGGCTACCGAGGACGCTGCCTGGGGTACTGTGAATGAATATCCCAACTGCCGCCATGAGTGGAAACAGCAGAACAGCGACATCTATATACGTCGCACTGTGAGCCTGACTGCCGAAGACCTGCAGAAAGACCTCTGGATACAATTTTCCCACGATGATGTCTTCGAATTATATATCAACGGCCATCGTATCATCTCCACAGGGGAGACATGGTTGCAAGGTGAGCAACATCGCCTGACTACCACTGAAAAAGGATACTTGAAAGAAGGCGACAATATGTTTGCTGCACATTGCCACAACACCACAGGTGGCGCTTATGTTGACTATGGTCTCTTCGAAAACATCCTGCAAGGTGTCAGCGGTGGAGAGAAGGCCATTCAAAAGGATGTCGATGTGATGGCCACCAATACCTACTATACTTTCAGTTGCGGACCTGTAGAACTGAAATTGGTGTTCACTGCCCCTATGCTCATCGATGACCTTGAACTGCTTTCCACTCCCATCAACTATCTCAGCTATCAGGTCACCTCTACCGATGGCAATGCACACGACGTGCAGTTCTATTTTGCCACCTCCGCACAACTCTCGGTTGACCAGATGAGCCAACCCACACGCTCTGAGTTGGTCACAGAAAACGGCCAGCGCTACATCAAGGCGGGTAGTGTGGAACAGCCCGTGTTGAAGCGTGCCGGCGACCTCATCACCATCGACTGGGGCTACCTCTATGTCTCCGCGGTGAATGGTGAAGTGAGTGTAGCCGACGCAGCCACGATGGAAGGCAATTTCCGCCAGACCGGACAACTGCTGCCCTACAGCGGAGCAATGACCAGCAATGATGCGGCCTCGATGGGCACTTTGGCTTACATCAAGAACTTCGGCAGTATTACTGAGGCACGCAGCTACATGATGATTGGTTATGACGAGGTGAAGGACATCCGCTATATGAACAAGGATTATTGCGGCTATTGGGCACGCAATGGCAAGACCATCTTCCAGGCATTTGACGAATTGCGCGACAACTACCGTTCCATCATGGACCGCTGCCGCCAACAGGACAAGCGTATCTATGATGATGCCGTTGCCGCTGGCAATGTGAAATACGCGGAACTGCTCTCTGCCAGTTACCGCCATGTGCTGGCTGCCCATAAACTGTTTCAGGATGATAAGGGACAGTTGCTCTATTTCTCCAAGGAGAACAACTCCAATGGATGCGTCAACACTGTCGACCTGACCTATCCTTCCGCTCCTCTCTTCCTCTGCTATAATACAGACTTGCAGAAAGGCATGATACGCTCCATCCTCGACTATTGCGCCAATACATCCCGCTGGGGATTCAATAATTTCGCCTGCCATGACTTGGGCACCTACCCACATGCCAACGGACAGGTCTATTCCATCACCCGTCCTGATGGCAATGGTGGTTTTGGTGGCAACATGCCCATCGAGGAGAGTGGCAATATCCTCACATTATGCTATGCCATCTCGCGCATCGACGGAAATGCCGACTGGCTCTCCACCACCGATTTGAACCTGCTTCGGCAATGGGCTATCTATCTGCGCGACAATGGTCAGGACCCCGATACACAACTCTGCACCGATGACTTTGCGGGGCATTGGGCGCATAATGCCAACCTCTCGCTGAAAGCCATCTTCGGTGTGGCGGCATATGCTGAGCTCGCCCGTATGAAAGGGCAGAGTGAGTCGAGATGGAAACCTTTCGCCGACAAGGCGCGCCAGATGGCTCTGATATGGGAAATCGACGCCCGTGATGGTGACCATTATAAGTTGGCTTTTGACCGTGGCGGCACATGGAGCATCAAATACAACCTTGTCTGGGACAAATTATGGGGACTCCATCTCTTCTCCGACGATGTCATGCGTCGTGAAATCAAATATTACCTCACCAAGCAGAATACCTATGGACTGCCTCTTGACAGCCGAGAGGCATACACCAAGTCGGATTGGGTGATGTGGGCAGCAGCGATGGCTCCCGACAACGCCACTTTCCTAAGCTTTGCCGACCGTGTGTGGAAATATGCCAACGAGACACCGACCCGCTGGCCCCTGAGCGACTGGTATTGGACCAACGGCAGTGGTGAGGCTCGTGGCTTCCGTGCCCGCAGTGTCATCGGCGGTCATTGGATGAAGGTGCTCATGGATATGTATGGTGCCAAACCAGAAACCACACCCCAAACTTGGCAACCCAAGGGTGACAGAATCAAGACACGATGGGTGGACGATATCAATCCTGCTCTCCCTTTGCCTGAGTATCCGCGTCCGCAAATGGTACGCCAAGAATGGCAGAATCTCAACGGACTGTGGCAGTATGCCGTCACTCCTCGCACACAACGCACCATCCCCACCTCTTGGGACGGTGAGATATTGGTGCCTTATCCGCTTGAGTCGAGCCTGTCGGGTGTGATGCGCATGCTCGACAAGAACGAGAGCCTTTGGTATCAGCGTGAGATTGTTGTTCCTGCTGAATGGCAAGGACAAGATGTGTTGCTCAACTTCGGTGCTGTCGACTATCAGGCGCGTGTCTATGTCAACGGTACACAGGCGGGCTCGCATATCGGCGGTTATGGCGCCTTCTCACTCAATATTACCAACCTGCTCCATCAAGATGGCAGACCCGATACGCTCTCCGTGCTTGTTTTCGACAACACGGACGAAGCTACACAACCTTTGGGCAAGCAACGCTACAATCCAGGTGGCGCAGGCAGCATCTGGTACACACAGGTGTCGGGCATCTGGCAAACTGTTTGGATGGAGCCCGTAGCACATCAGCACATCGTCAAAGTGAAGGTAACTCCTGATGTGGACAACAACCAGATGACCATCAATGTGGAAGCCGACAACACACAGGCTGGCAGTAAGGTGAAAGCAGTGTTGAAGTTGGAGGGTTCCACCATGGCCGAAGGTGAGGCGGCTGTCGGGACCTCCATTACACTCGACCTTCCCAATGCCCGTTTGTGGAGTCCTGTCAACCCCGTGCTATATGACTTGGAAGTGGTGCTTGCCGATGGTTCTGGCAACGAGACCGATTGCGTGGATGGTTATGCTGCCATGCGCAAGATTTCCACCCACAAGACTGACAACGGAGAATGGCGTTTGCAACTCAACAACCGCGACCTATTCCAGTTTGGTCCTCTTGACCAAGGCTATTGGCCAGACGGTCTCTACACGGCACCTACTGATGAGGCCTTGCTCTATGATATCCAGAAGACCAAAGACTGGGGATTCAACATGATTCGCAAGCATATGAAGGTGGAGCCTGCTCGTTGGTATTATCATTGCGACCGCCTGGGACTTCTCGTATGGCAGGATATGCCTGCGTTGGGACGCTCCGACGAGCCATGGAGGAGTAGGGAGTGGTCTGCCACCAATGGCCAGCAACCTTCATCGATAGCCGATGCTTTCAAAAACCAGTGGAAGGAAGTCATCGACCAACTTTACTCTAATCCCAGTGTGGTGGTGTGGACTCCCTTCAATGAGTCTTGGGGACAGTTCCAGACGGCCGACATTGTGAACTTCACCCGTGAGCAGGATGGCACCAGGCTCATCAATGCCGCCAGCGGAGGCAATCATTTTGCCAACGTAGGTGATTTCCTCGACCTCCACGATTATGACCGTCCGCCCCATATCTTCCTCTACGACCCACAGCGCCCTGTGGTGCTGGGTGAGTATGGTGGATTGGGCCGCCATATCGAAGGACACCGTTGGTATGAAAATCAGGCCACTACCTATGTCAATTACACCAATGAGAATCAACTCACCGATGCTTATGTGGCAAATACCGATGCTGTCATCGCCATGGCGCAGAATGCCACAACTACTGATGGCAGGCCTGCCGCCTTCTGTGCGGCTGTCTATACCCAAACCACCGATGTGGAGACAGAGGTGAATGGTATCATGACCTACGACCGCGAAATTGTAAAGATGAACGAGCAGAAGGTGCAGGAGGTGAACCAGCGGTTGGTAAACATTTATGGCGAGTGGAAGTCTGATGAGTCGGCCATTCAGGAAAATGAGGTAAGACGTTCAGGTGGGCAACAACGCTTTTACACGTTGGCCGGCATCAGGTCCGACAAATTGAGTACTGGTGTCAATATCGTGAGAAAGGAAAATGGGGAGGTCTATAAAGTATTGATACGTTAAGATACAACCCTTATGGTTATCCTCTCCATAGTCAGTTTTATTATGGGTTTGGTTCCAATGACAGGTTGCTCGCCGGCAAACGACGGCGGGCAACTTCAAGTTGGACAAACTATAAAAATATCGGGAAAATACCATAATCCGATTATCGATGTGTCGTTGCCTGATCCTTCTGTTATCAAGGCACACGACGGGCATTTTTATCTGTATGCGACAGAAAACATCCGCAACCTGCCTATCTATCGTTCTGACAATCTTGTCAACTGGGATTATGTTGGAACTGCTTTTGATGATGAAAGCCGTCCCAAATGGAATCCAGATGGAAGAATATGGGCTCCAGACATCAATTACTTTGACGGACGATATGTACTCTATTATTCCAAGTCTGTATGGGGTGGAGAGTGGACCTGCGGGATAGGGGTGGCCACAGCAGTTTCTCCAGAGGGACCCTTCACCGACCATGGAGCATTGTTTGTCAGTGAGGATATTGGTGTAAGAAACAGTATCGATCCGTTTTTCTTGGAAGACAATGGAAAGAAATATGTTTTCTGGGGTTCATTCCATGGTATCTACGGCATAGAACTGACTGACGACGGACTTGCTGTTAGGCCTGGCTCATCTCCCATACCTATAGCGGGGAACCAGATGGAAGGCACCTACATCCACAAAAGAGGTGATTATTACTATCTTTTTGGTTCAAACGGCTCGTGCTGCGAGGGTTCCAACAGCACTTATCAAGTTGTATATGGTCGTTCCAAGAGTCTTTGGGGGCCTTATATGACGAAAGAGGGCAATCCTATGCTCGAAGGCCACTACAATGTGCTGTTGCATGGTAATGAGAAAGTGGCTGGACCAGGACACAATGCCGAATTCATCACTGATGATAAAGGACAGGATTGGATGATTTATCATGGTTACCTAAAGATTGACCCAGATGCAGGTCGTCAGGTGTTCATGGACAAAGTAGACTGGATAGACGGTTGGCCAGTAGTGGAAGGAGGTGAACCATCAGTACATAGCAACCGTCCATCTATTGAGGGAATCATCAGTCAATAGGACAAATAATAGTTTGATTAGTTCTTTTTATTCTTTTCTTCTGCTTTATAGGAGAGAATCATGCTCAGAATACCTAACCCATTGGAGAGCAAACCAAGAATTCTGGTATACATTGAAACCTCGATAAACAACCAAATAATGAAGAGAACAGTGAATAAAATCGCTAAGCCCACTTGCAACTTTTGCCTTTTGTTCATTGCTATGCCCTTTATTCTGTACTTAATAATTGAAATGCCAAATACCGATTTATCCTTTTCTTGCTATGACAATCGGTTGATAAAAGCCTGTCTCTTCTGGCATTTTCCATTGCACTGCTCTACAACCATTAGCTAAGAAAAGAGAAGTCAACTCCTCTCTGCGGACGGCTCTGTATTCGCATTCAAATTTACTGATATGAAGTGATTCCTCATCCTCAATGATATATTGCACAAGATGGTAATTGTCATTTTCCCAAACCCATGTTTGAAAGGAAACACGCTGTCCTTTATCTGTTTTATGTATATAAGGAGGGGAATATGGCGGTTTCTCTGCCAAAAGGTGATCATAATCCCGGATGCTGGCAACGATGATTCCATTAGGCTTGGTTTGTCCTGTCATACTCTTGATTGCTGCATTCAAGTCATCTTTTGAAAGCATATGAGGCAAGGCGTTGTCCATAACAATCACGATGTCGAATTGTTCAGAAAACTTTTTGGCCAAAGCACGGAAGTCTGCAAGCTCAAATCGAATATCCACATCGTTCTCCTTTGCCCTTTCTCTTGCTTCGGAAATCTCTCCAGCACTGATGTCAGATGCAGACACCTGATAGCCAAGGGAAGCCAGACCTATTGACTGAGTCCCAATCCCACAAGCACAATCAAGTATATGCGCAGTGTTGTCAAAGCCGTTGTCAATAAATAATTTGTTCAGTATGACTGCCTGCTCACGAATTGTGGATTGCCAATCATGAAAGAGCTTGTCATATTGAGATGCCATGTTGTTATAAAAATCTTGCGTGATATCCATACACATCTATATTTTATTTGAAACTATCAAGTGGAGTAAATTCGTTGGGGAGCGTGGGCGACCTCGCCTGCATTTTTAGTAGAATATGATTCTATGGGCAGGTTAAGGTGAAGGTTCCACTGCCATATTCTTTCCATTCCGTCTGTCCTGGCAGACATACCGAGGCGGTGGCACCCTCAGGGATGGTGAACTCCCACGTCCACAAGTTACCTTCATATCGCCAGGCGCTCTTGATGAGTCCTGCGGCTGAATGATATTCCGCTGTGACATGTCCCAGGCGCTTGTCAGGAACCGGGCGCATGATGATATGCCGGAATCCTGGTTTTGCTGGGTCTGCTGCAATGCCTGCCACCGATTCCCATAGCCACTGACAAACGCAACCGTAGGCATAATGGTTGAAACTGTTCATACCCCTTGGACCCATGCCCACGTCTTTCATGTAACTGTTCCAACGTTCCCATATGGTGGTGGCTCCATTGTCTATGGAATACAGCCAGCTGGGATTGTTGTGCTGGAAAAGAAGTTCATAGGCGATGTCGGACATGCCATTCTCTGTGAGTGTCTCCATGAGGATGGAGGTGCCCAGAAATCCGGTTTGAAGACAGTTGCCGTGAGAAGTAAAATTCTCCCTCAGCCGAGCTTTCATCTTCTCCCTTGCCTCACCCTCGACAAGATTGTTTTTCAAGGCGAAGAGAATGGGTGTCTGCATAGTGTTTAGTATGTCAGTCTTGAAGGTGCCATCAGTATTGATGAATTGCTCTCTCAGGTAGTCTGTGGCTTCATTGGCCATTGTCTTATAGGTGGAGGTTGCTCTTCCGGTGGCTGCTGCCATGTCGCACATCATGCGTGCGTCGATGGCCCAGTAGGAAGCACAGAGGAAGTTCCAGTAAACTCTTGCGTCGGGCAATAGGCCGTCTTTGTCCCATGCCTTCCCGCTGCAACTCTCCAATGGCTCGTAACTGAGCCAATCGGCCCATTGGTAGTTGCCATTCTCTTCTTTTAGGGCATCGTGGTCGTATTTTGTTTCATAGACATGGTTCATGAAGCGTGTCATGGCATTCCAGTTGTCATCGATGATACGTGTATCACCATACTGCTTCCAGATAGTCCATGGTACGATGATGCCTGCGTCGGCCCATCCCACACGCATCTTCTCATCACCGTATTGGGCTGTTGGTGCCACACCGGGAAAACCGCCTTTTTCATTTTGTGAGTCGCGCATGTCGCGCATCCATTTATGGAAAAACTTGTCGGTATTGGCGAAGAAGGTGCCTGTCTCTGTGAAGACCTGCGTATCGGCTGTCCATCCCAACCGCTCATTGCGCTGAGGACAGTCTGTAGGTACGGAGAGGTAATTGGAGAGTTGTCCCCAGTAGGTGTTGGATATCAACTTGTTGATCATCTCATCACCCGTGGTGATACGTCCCGTTTCCAACTCCTTGGTGATGGATGACACCGGTACAGAACTGACCGACTTGATGGCAACTTCATCTGTGGCAGAGATGGATATGTAACGGTAGCCGAAGAAAGAGCAAAGGGGCTGATAGGCTACATAGTCCTCGTTGTGGGCAAAGGTGTAGACCACGCGTATGCCAGAATCGGGGATGCGAAGGTTGAGGCGGTGGACACTGCCTTCTGGGCCGTCCATGCCACGGCTCTTGGCTCCATTGCCATCATTGAGCAGTTCGGCGGGAAGGCAGGTGAGCACAGTTCCTTCCTTCGCCTTGAACACGAAGGAGGGCACTGCAGAACAGTTCTGCCCGAAATCAATAACTAAATTCTCCCCTGGACTGATGGTCATCTCGTCGCCCAAAGTGTAATCCCTAACGACAACCACTTTGCCATATTCCTCTTGCGAGGAACCTGTTATACCTTTCCATTTATAAGCTTTCACCGGACTCAGCGTGAGGTCTTTCCTTAAAAACACCTCGGCACCATCCGATGGCAGCATCTCACCTCCAAATTCCGTGTTGACCTCCGGAGAAGAGAGTTTCTCCATATTCTCGTAGCCCATAGGTTCACGCGCATCATATTCCTCGCCATCGAAGATGCCGGCATGCCTCACGGCTCCGGCGATGCCTGCTTTCCAACTGTCTTGATTGGTGCCGTAGCGTTTTGTTGAACCATCGGAATAGGTGAGTTCCAATACACCGCGGAATGCACATTTGCGTCCTCTCATTCCCTCATGACCGCTGTTGGTGACGATTTTGTCGGCCCACCATCCTGGGGTCACCTGTGCTGAAAGAACATTCTCGGCATTGGCTTTTAGGTTAAGAAGGCGGGTGATATCGTAAGTGAACGAACGTTTCGTCTTATTATAATGCGTGAACCCTGGTTTTAGAATTTCATTCCCCACAGGCACCCCGTTCACATAGAGATAGTAAACGCCAAGTCCGGTGGTCATCCATTGCGCCTTTGTTACTTTCTTCTCGTTCCTCACCGTCGAAAGAAACCAATTCGCTCCGTCTGCTGAGCGGTTGTTCGTATCGTCTGTCACTTTGCCCGTGACGACAGGAGCATCCACTACGGAAATCCATTCCGATACATTCCAGGCTTCATCGCTGAGTGAGGTGGTGCGAGATGCTTCCGCCACTTGGTGCCTACTGCTGCAAGCCATCACCAACATACAGCCTATGAACACTGTTAGACCTACAAAAATAAATGTTCTCATCTCTTGTCTCAACTTGAAATTTGTTTTTCTAAATAATCTGATGCAAATATAATAAAAAGAAACGAATCATATACAAAATATAGGACAACGGATTTTACTTTTTCTCTTTTTTCCCGTCAAATAGAAGAAAAGCATATCCTTCAGGTGTCAGAGATGGGACTTGTAGGATGGTTATTGTATTACATCCAACATGAAAAAAATGAAGAAGTTTTTGCTTTGTCTGGCTATGCTGTGCGGTGTGGCTGCCACCTCTTTTGCCGGTGACATCAAGAATCTCGGAGATTCCAAGTATGAATTGCGTGCGGGTGACCTCACTCTGGTTGTTGATGCTGCCCATGGCGGTAAAATCCTGTCGTTCAAGTACAAGGACACGGAGACGATTTCTCAGTCAAGATTTCCAGAGTCATTTGGAAGCACCTTCTGGACAAGTCCGCAGAAGGAATGGAACTGGCCGCCAGTGCCTGAATACGACAAACAGCCATATACCGTGGAGGAAAGTGGCTCAGTCCTCAGAATCACCAGTCAGGTTTCTGAGAGGCTGAAGTTCAGAATCGGAAAGGAATTTGCCGTCAGCCGCAAAGGAAACGCCTTCACCGTAACCTATTCCATCACCAATATGGACAGTAAGGAGCGGCAGGTGGCTCCTTGGGAAATTACCCGTGTGCCGAATGAGGGCTTTATCTTCTTCGATGCAAAGGCAGAGGATATTACCCCAGCCAACTTGATTCCGTTCAAACCGGAGTTTGGTGCTGTATGGTATGCAACGGATAACACCAATGAGAACCGCAAAATCAATGCTGACGGAAAAGGATGGTTGGCTTATTGCAACAACGGTCTGGTGATGGTGAAGAAATTCGCTGACCTCAACAAGTCGCAGCCTGCCCCGGGTGAGGCGGAGATTCAGGTCTATGTCAACAGGGGAAAAACATACATCGAGTTGGAGAGTCAGGGAACTTACCAGACGCTCCAACCCGGTGAATCGCTTACCTGGACGGTTAATTGGATGCTTGCACCTGTCGGCGATTTGCAGCCTTCCAAGAAATTGCTGAAAATAGCTCGAAAATTGGCTAAGTGATATGGCCAGAGGATTTACCAGTGTCCTCTTCTGAAATGCCTGTGGTGGTCATCTTTGTCATGGCCTTTCCATTCAGCCTTGTCTGTTTTGTCATGATGGTGAATGCCGATTGTGCGGTTGGGTGCAGCGGTCGGCATATTATGTGATTTTTTGCTTGAGATGACAATCACTTCCGTGCTGTTTGGACCTATGTTGCGGTTAATTCCGTTGCTTGAAGAGGTATTTCGGTTGGTGACGATTACTCGGTGTCGGTTGCCGTCAATCTTTGGCGGGTTGCCTCTTTTAAAGTGAAGGCGGTCATAGAAACTGGCGTCTCTGTGGCTGTGTCCACCCCTGTAGCTGATGAACACGGCAGGTCGGTGCAAGAACAGCCGTCCCTGGTTGTAGCGTCTGTAGATGGAGAACGTCAAACCGTTGGACTTCCATATGACGGGGCGATAAAACCATCCGCTGCTCAGGTAATTGTTGTATTGCATGTCGGAGAGCACAAGGCGCAAGTCGCGGTTGCGGATTATCCACGGGGTTCCTAACACGTCGGCTTGGCAGTTGACGTTGAGTAGGTAGTCGAGATTGATCTCGTACACTGCCTCATATTGTTCTTCAGTCAAGTCGAGCTCGTAGGCCATCTTGTCGCTGAGGAACAGAGCCTCTTCTCGGGCGGTCTCATATGGCATCGCTGTGGCGGAGGTGACTATCGTCATCATCGCAGCCATTATGGTCAGAGTTTTTTTCATAATTGTGGTGCTTAAGGTTTTGTTTTTCCATTGCTATTTACTTCCTTTTCAGGCTCTCAACATACTGCGGATAGGCTGGGCTGATCACCATGAAGAATCTGCAAGTGGCTTTGATGAATCTCTTAGCGGACTTTTTGATGTTGCTCACTCGTATTGCCATGGTCGTATTGTCGAACTGGGCAACTGTTGTCGGGGTTAATTCCATTGCTTTCATAATCGTATTATTTTGTTATTTTTTAATTATCTTTTTTTCCTCCAACAGGTTCTCAATCGTAAATTTTTAATTTTTAATTTTTAATCTTTAATCTTTAATTTTTCATTTTATGAGCCCTGTTTTTGTCGTATCTGCGGCAAAGATAAAGTGAGCAAGAAAACATGCAATAGTTATGGGACTTCTTTTCTCATGTGAGTGTGCGACAGGCAACCATATCTGCGACAAATAGGGGAAAGGCCTTATTATTTGTCGCAAGTCATGTAGGAGAGTGTATAATTCTCCCTAAAAAACTTTTTTAAAAAGAGATGATGTCACAAAAAACCTGAAAGCGAGGACATAATGCTGGGCATATCTTCGCTTTCAGGTTTTCTGTAGTATTCGAATTCTAGCTGTATCTGCAACCGGTCTCATCAGAATGCTGCAGATAAGTCTAACAAATGATTGTTTATGGATTTTTAATCGGTCAGATGCTCTGCCCTCATTCTTCTATCTGTCGCAGCCGTGCAATGTATTTCCCGAGGATGTCGAACTCCAAATTGACTGTAGTACCTACCTCAATAGTACAGAAATTGGTGTTTCCCATGGTGTAGGGAATGATGGCTACTTGGAAAGACCGTTCGGTGGGGTTGCATACGGTGAGTGAGACACCATTGACAGTCACGCTGCCCTTGTCCACCGTGAAATAACCCCTGCGGGCCATCTCCTTGTCATATTCATATTCAAAGGTGAAGTAGGTGCTGCCATCGGCATCCTCTTTGGCGGTGCAGCGGGCGGTGCAGTCCACATGTCCTTGCACGATATGGCCGTCGAGGCGACCGTTCATCAGCATGGAACGCTCCACATTCACCTTGTAGCCCACGTTGAGCAGTCCCAGGTTGGAGCGGTCGAGCGTCTCGCGCATGGCGGTAACGGTATAGCGGTCGCCGTTGATGCGGACGACGGTGAGGCATACGCCGTTGTGACTGACACTTTGGTCGATTTTCAGTTCGTTGGTGAACGAGCAGGTGAGGGTGAGGTCGATATTGCCACCATCGTGGATGATGTCAACCACAGTGGCCATTTCTTCTACGATACCGGAAAACATGTTTTGGATTATTTGATGGTTATGCTACTCCTTTGATGACAGGAGAATAAAAAAGGCCGTACCGGTGATGTGATGAAAACTCCGTTTTCAGATGATTTGAGAGCTTTCCGCCTTTGTAATCCACCGGCTGAAAACAGCTTTCCTTGCGGATGTGGCCCGCCATTGGCAGGAGAAGTATTCTCGGTTTTCGAAATAATTTGATGAGTATCCCGATCTACCCGATACGGCCATGACTTTTCCTTTCGGTTGCAAAGATAATGCAAAAAAACGAATAAGTAAGGAAAATGCCAAAATTATTTCATTTCCGATTGAGAGATTTTTATTCCGAGATGTCGAGTCACATCGCCAGTTGCTCTTTGATGGCTGTTTCCAACAATTTGTCGTGGAGGTTTTTGAGTGCAATGTTGCCTTGCTTGTCGAGCAGCAGCACATAAGGGATGGCTTGTATGCCGTAGTCTTGGGTGATGGGACCGTCCCAGGCTTTCAGGTCGGAGATTTGCGTCCAAGGCATGTCGTTCCGCTCCAGTGCCTTCAGCCAGGCAGTTTTGGTCTTGTCCAGCGAGATGCTGATGATGTCGAAGCCTTTAGGGTGATATTTCTCATATAGTTCTTTCAGGAACGGTATCTCTTGTTGGCATGGGACGCACCATGATGCCCAGAAATCGAGCAACGTCACATGACCTGGCTGGATGAGTTGGGTAAGTTTCAAAGGTGAGCCGTCGGGCGCTTCACCTATAATTTCCCTGTAATGCGCACCAATGCCCGTGGCTTTTTGGGATTGTTGGAAATAGTTGACACGCTGCTTTCTAGCTTCCTCTTTTTGTCTCATTTGGCTGAGCATCATCTGGTTGCAGTGTTCTGTCAAAAACGTGCTGTCGGCATTGGCGTATCGGTCAAGGGGATAGCTAAACAGCAGTTCTGAGGCAAAGGGCTGACTGATGTTCTCGCGCAAGTATTTGCCATACACCGCCATGAATTGACTGTTGATGGCATCTTGCTTTTGCTGCCTTTCTTTGTATTCTTCAGCGGTGAGACTGCGTTTCTTCTGCATCTCGTTGTACTGTCCGTTCAAGGCAAACTGCTTGACACGTCGTTCGCGCTCTGCTTTGAGAATGATGTCGCTGAATCGGCTGTTGAGCGCCTCTCCAGAAAGGGTGATGCCTGTGGAGTCGATATCGGCGTTGACGGAGCCGGGCGTCAAAATCATTTGCATGGCGAATGTGGATGGCAGGTCGGTTGGAGCGGGAGTGGACATTCTGAGATGACCTATGGTGTGGTTGAGTGAGTCGGGAATGGCGGTGCTAATCTTGAACTGTCTGTTGACGACCTTTACACTGTCAAGGATTGTTACTTGGTCGAAAAAGACAGGATGGCGGTGTTCGAGTACCAGGAACCTGCCGTCATAGCTGTGGTCGGGCATGGTGCCGCTGAGACGGAGCACATCAGCAGGTAGTTGGAAGGAGGTCCACGTCGCTGTGCTCGTGGTGGTGAGCATTTGCTTGTAGAGAGCGTTGTTCTTCAGAATGTCTGTGGCTTTGTCAATCATGTCCTCATCTGAGGCGACAAATAGGTCGGGAGCGATGCCGCCGCCACCATAGATAGTGCGATGGTTGATGAGTGTCTCAAATGGCTTCTGCTTGGCCTCTGCCGGTAGTGCTCCCGTAGCACTGCGCTGTCCCACTTCATTGAAATAGGCCTCCCGAGACCTGCCTTTATAGGGCTTTTGAATGCTGCGCCCTGAGGGTGTGGAATAGCGTGCCACAGACAGGCGGATGGCAGAACCGTCGCTGAATGGCAGGGTTTCCTGAATCAGTCCTTTGCCGAAGGTGCGGCGCCCGATGATGACGGCACGGTCCCAGTCTTGCAAGGCTCCGGCAAAAATCTCTGCTGCCGACATGGTCTGCTCATTAATCAATACGACGACCTTTCCTTGTTCCCAAATACCCTTGATTTGTGCTTTCACCTCATTGAGAGGCTGATGCTTTCCCTCTGTCCTCACCAACACGGAGCCTGCGGGCAGGAACTCATCGGCCATGCCGAGGGCGGAGTCAAAAAAACCGCCAGGGTTGTTGCGGATGTCGAGTACAAGGCTTTTCATTCCCTTTTTTCTCAGACTGTCGGTCTTTTGATGGAATTCATCGATGGTGGATTGAACGAAGAAGGCAATGGAGATGTAGCCGATGCCTTTTTCAAGCATACGGGCGGTGATGGAAGATGCGTTTGGGTCACTGATGTTGCCTTGAGCCGAAGGTCCCAGCAGGATGTCCTCATTGGCACGGGCTTGTTCGGGGGTGAGATATTCGCTGTGGGGGTCAAGACACTGCATGAGTATCATCATCTGCTGTTCTACCAATGGTGAGACATACACGCTGTCGACGTACATGTTGCGCAGGGCGTAGAAGGTCATGGAGATTTTCTCTTCTGGTTTGGTCTGCGCAAAAATTCCTGCATGATGGCACATGGCTGTCATGAGAAAAATAAGAAGAATGCGTCTTGTCATAGTTCTATTCTTTTTTCAACATTTCCACGGCGTAGATTACCTCATCTGCCAGACGGCTGGGACTGCCGCCGTAGCCTTCTTCACTGAGTCGCACAAAGCCGTCTTTGATGAACATCTTGCGAGGAATGGCCATTGAGTGGTTGATGGCATTCATCTGCTTGAACACCACTTGGTTGTTGCCGGGTTGGCTGGCGTCTTCCTTGGCATCGAAGAGTACCTTGAAGGTGTATCCGTTCTCTTTCATGTAGTCACGGGCTTTTTGCTCATAACCATCAGACCTTTCCATCGTGTCGATGAAATAGAACAGCACATTGGGGTCGTCCTTGAAATGGTCGACAGCCATCTGCATGCCTGGGAATGCGTTCTTGCAGGGGAAGCACCAGGAGGCCCAGAAGTCGAGCACGACAACCTTTCCTTTCCAGTCGGCCGAACTGACTGTTTTGCCATTCATGTCTTTCAGCGTGAAGGGTTTGTAAGGTTCCTTGATGAGTTTTTTTGCAATAGTGGCTTTTAGTTCCTCTATGTTGCCCTGGGGTTTCATGGATGCCATATATGCGTCAAAACCTTCATCGCTTCCATGCTCTTTGATATAAATTTCCTTGAAGAGGTTGATGGCGTTGGGTGTGAGGGCATTTTGCAGAGTACCCTGCCGGATGACATCTACAATCTTTTTTGACTCATTGGTCTGCAGCAAGGCTTTGATGTGGGTTTCATTGACTTCGGGAATGGAATAGCGACGCTCGGGTGAGATGAGACCGATATACTTGATGGCCTCGGCTGGTTGTCCTTTGCAGAGCAGGATGTCGGCATATGTGCCCATGTGCCCGTCGAGCAGGTTTTGGGCAAGCAGGTTGGACTGGCGGGGCGACATGTATGTCTTTTCGCAGTATGACTTGTCGTTGACTTTCTTTCGCATTTCCTCAATAAGAGGGGTGGCTATGGGGAGAATGATGTCGTCGCTGACAGCCTTTTTGATGTGGAATGCTCCCGCGCTGGTTCGGAAAATCTCTGCCAAGGTCTTGAAATCCATTTCGGGCAGCAAGGCGAAGAGTTCCTTGTTGTCGTATTGTCCGGAGAAATAGTCGGTGGCTATTGTCCGGGCTGCGTTGTAGTAGACAAAGGGTTGATAGGCATCAAGTTTCGAAGACTCTGACTGTGGGTATTCTTTCAAGAAACTGACTGTCTTTTGATGAAAATTCTCCTTTTGTTGGCGCAGTTGGTCGAAAGCAGTGCGGCGTACCGTCCATCCTTTAGGGAATTTTGACAGGATCAGTTGGTGAACACTATCGGCTTTCGCGGTATTTTTAAGACGGAAGCGGTAGATGTTTTCCATGGCCAGATAATTGTTCTCTGTAGGATTGGATTGCTTGGAGAAGATGTCGAAAAACATTTCGGCAGCCTCAGGAAAACGGTCTCCTGTCTGAAGTCCTACAATACTCATCATCGTAGGGAAGAAAAGGTTGGCCTTGTCTTGATTCTGCTGTATCTCTTTCTGATACCAGAAATAAAGGGCGTCTTGTTCGATTTCCTTATAACCTTCATCGAAGTAGCCGCTGATGCCCAGTCCGGCACTGGGCTTGCGCATGATGCCCCAGGCAAGGTTGCCGCCCGGCAGGGGTTGACCTTTGTCGTCGCTGACGACATATAAAAATCCTTGATTGTCGTTGTTGTCTTTGGCGGTGACAAACTGGCTCCAGGTGTCTTGGAAAAGGAATGCCATGAAGGCACAGTCGGCTGGGATGTCGAAAGACCCTCTCCAATTGTCGCCTTCACGAGTCATCACAGCATCACCAAGAATCCATTGGTAACTGTTGTACATATAGATAAGGGCAGCCACTTCCTTAGCTTCTGCCAACGGACCTCCCTCGGGATGATACACAAAATTGATGGTGGTGCCTGCCACAGGCGGTTTGGGTATGCCTGTCAGTCTTTGGTAGGTCTCTTGAGGCACGCTATTCTCTTGGGCAGTGGCGAAGCATGCTGTCATGGCGAGTAGCAGTGCCAATGTTATTCTTTTCATGTCGGTTTTTGTTTGATGGTTCATTTCGTGTCGGTTATCTCTCTATTGCTGTCTCTGCCATGGCGTCCAGGTCAATGCCATACTCCGACAGCATCCAGTCCTTGACTATCTTTGCCTTGCGAGCGATGCGCCCGGAAGTGTCGAAAGCCTTGGTGGTGTACCTCTCTTCGAACATATCTGTGGGATAGGCAATGAGATATTTCAGGAAGACAGCAAAGTCCTGGGCGGGTTTAAATGTTTTGGCATCGATGTATTCCAGCAGACCATATGTGTTGTAACTGCCTAAATAGTTATACCAGTTGACATTGCCTACCTCCTCCTTGGCAAATGCGGAGGGCACTTGGATGTTGCCTTGTCCGATGGCGTTGGCGAGCAGGGCGGCATTCAGTTCTCCCTTTGTCAACCGCAGTGAATCGTCGCTCAGTGTGGTCAACCGTTGGCAGGCCAGTCCGAAGCAGAGGTTGGCATAACCGTTGGTGGCGGCGGTATGCCAGATGGTGTCTTTTATGCTGACATTGTTGCCTGCCGCATCAAGACCCGAGTATTGGAAAAGCCTTCCGAGGTCGCGGGCCAAGTAAATGCGGTAGGGGAGGTATGCCTTGAGTGAGTCCTCACGGTAGAATTGGAAACAGTTGTTTTTGATGAACCTGACAGCAGCATCTACATATGGCTCATCGGCGGGGCGGCTGACAAAACCAAGTTGGTCGGAAATCTGCCAGCGAAACATGGCATCGTTGTAACGGTACAATATCTGCGTGCCATATTTCTGATAGATGTTCAAGATTTCCGTGTCATAACTGTTGCTGCCTTGTGGAAATTCCACCAGGCGGTTGTCGGCCGAGGGAGTGATGTCTTCGTCCGAACAGGATGCCATGCCAAGAATGGCACCCAGGAAGAAACAGGTCAGTATCTTTGCTCTCATATTGATGGTGTGGTGTTTATTGTTGTACTCCTTCACGCCGGTTGGCAAGGGGATTCTGCACTAAGCTCTCGTTGTGCTCGAGGGCATTGTCGGGCAGCGGCACGCAGTAACTGGGGTCGCGTTCTTCCAGTACGTAGCGGAAGGCCGCGCCGCTTTCTGCTATGAGTGTATGCTCGATGCGGGGCATGCCATAGCGTTTCAGGTCGAAGAAGCGGAAGCCTTCGAAGCAAAGTTCACGGCGGCGCTCGTCGCGAAGCAGTTGCTGAAGTTCCTCTGGCGTGGTGAGTTCCATGTTGGTGTAGATGCGGTAGCGGTTGCTGCGCAGGGTGTTCAGGTCGTCGATAGCTTTTTGGCCGGCCTCTTGGTTGCCTTGCAGGAAAAGGTTCATATAGGCTTCCGCCCTGTTCAGGTATAGCTCTGCCGTGCGCCATGTGTACTCATGCTCATCAGTGCAGTTCTTGAGGATGCGATAGGGATAATAGTCATATCCGCTGGGCATGATGTAGGTGTTCATACGCCGGTCCATTGTTTCATAGAGGTTGCCCAGTTCTTTGCTCACTCCGAAGGGGGTTCCTGTCAGGCTGTAGTCTCCCGACATGGCCTTCATGCCGGAAATGAAGATGGTCTCTCCAAATTTCTTGGAAATGACTCCGTTGGTGGGTGTGAGGGGGTTGTCGATGGTGAAGTTCCTGAGGTTTACCAAGGTGGGAGCAGTAGCCATGGCCTTTGTCGCATGTTCTATCACCTTGTCCCACTGTTCGGTGAACAGGTAGATGCGTGATGCGAGCAGATGGGCGGAGGTGTAGTTGATGCGGTAGATACCTCTGTTGGATGTGTCGTTACCGAAGAGAGCACAGGCATCCTCGATATCACTAATGATTTGGGCATAGACTTCTGCCACTGAGGCGCGCGGCACACCCTCATCCTTCACTTCTGATGCCGTCACCAAGGGGACGCCAAGGTTGTTTTCTGGTTTTGTTTGCTTATCATTGTATGGAAGTGCATAGGTGTTGACCAATCTCCAGTAGTAGAAGGCGCGCATGGTTTTCGCCTCAGCCATGGTGATGTCTTTGTCGGTCTGTGCACCATCGCTTCCCGGCAGGTTTTCGATGATGATGTTGCAGGCGGCGATAGTCTTGTAGATATTCAGATAGCTGTTTTTGATGCTCATCGAAATTGACTGGCAGTCGTTTTCCACCTGCCAGTAGTCGGGCTGCCATTCGAAAATGGCCTGACGGGCACTGAGCACATCATCCCAAATGGAACCTTTGCAGCCTTGCACGTCATCATCCATCATATAGGTGATGGGGTCAACGGGATTCATCATGTAACCCTCGCCGTTCATCAGTTCTTGGAATGAACTGGCTGTTTTAGGTTCAAACTCGTCCTGTGACACTTCCTCAAGGAAGTCTCCACAGGCTGTGAGCATTACGGCTGCCATGCAGCCCAAAATGATATTATGTAGCGAAACTCTTGTCTTCATCATGTTGGTTGTCAGAGGCTGATGTTGAGTGAGAAGGTGTAGGTCTGGGTGATGGGCATGGCGGTGGTGCCGGTTCCCTGTATCTCGGGGTCTTGCCCGTCGAATTTAGAAGAGCAGAAGGTGATGGGGTTGGTTACGTTCATCGAAAGCGAGAGTGCGTTGATGTGCAGGTGCTGGAGCAGTTTCTGTGGAAAACTGTAGTTCAGGCTCAGGTTGCGGCAGCGGAGATAATCCCCTTTCACTATCCGGATGTCAGAATAGTTGTACATCCAGTAACTGGAGCGTGACGTCACAGAAGCCATACCGGTATTGCCCTGTGAGTATTTGAAATAGAGGTAATAGTCGGGCTCGCCTGTTCGGTTGAAACCTGGGATGTTGGTCCTAAGCTCGTCGCCGGGTTGTTTCCATGCATCGATGAGATTCCTGTTCAGGTTGGCATATGGCTGTGGCATGAGGTTGTTGCCCTCAAAAAGGTAATTGAGCCTCACCACATTGCCCATGGCATACGCCCACATGGTGTTGAGCGACCATTGTTTGTAACGGAAGGCAAGTGAGAAACCTCCATTGAATTTCGGGTCTTTTTGACCGGAGTACACCAAGATGTCTTTGATGTTGAGCGTGCTTTCTACTTGGTTTTGGT
>JAGCXX010000264.1 GCA_017961115.1 Prevotella sp.
CACCATCGCTGAACTGCTCCTTCTGGCGCCAGGCAACAGCCTCGGGCAACATGTCGGCAAAGGCCTCGCGAACAATCTTCTTCTCCATCGTGGAGCCTGGGCACATCTTGGCCTCGGGATTGGTGCGCATGGCTACATCGAGGAATTCCTTGTCGAGGAAGGGCACGCGCCCCTCCACACCCCATGCAGAGAGACTCTTGTTGGCGCGGAGGCAGTCATAGAGATAGAGTTTGCCCAACTTCCTCACCGTCTCCTCATGGAAGGCTTTGGCATCGGGTGCCTTGTGGAAGTAGAGATAGCCGCCAAAAATCTCGTCGGCTCCCTCTCCCGACAGCACCATCTTGATGCCCATCGACTTGATGACTCTCGCCAACAGGTACATAGGCGTGGAGGCGCGGACGGTGGTGACATCATAGGTCTCGATATAGTAGATGACATCGCGGATGGCGTCGAGTCCTTCCTGGATGGTGTAGTTGATTTCATGATGCACGGTTCCGATATGGTCTGCCACAAGTTTGGCCTTGGCGAGGTCGGGCGCTCCTTTCAGTCCTACGGCAAAGGAGTGCAGGCGGGGCCAGTAGGCCTTTGTTTTCGAATCGTCCTCAATACGATGCTCGGAGAATTTCTCGGCAATGGCTGAGATGACAGAGGAATCCAAGCCGCCAGACAACAGCACGCCATAAGGGACATCCGACATCAACTGTCGCTTGACGGCTGCCGTGAGCGCGTCATGGATATCCTCTACGCTGGCAGCATTGTCTTTCACGGCATCATACTGCATCCAGTCTCGACGATAATATCTCTTCTGTCCTGGGTCTGCACTCCAATAATAGTGTCCGGGCAGGAATGGCTCATAGCGCTCACACTGACCCTCGAGGGCTTTCAACTCCGATGCCACATACACGGTGCCGTCGCTGTCGTAGCCTATATAAAGGGGTATCACACCGATGGGGTCGCGGGCAATCAGGAATTCGTCGCGCTCCTCATCGTAGAGGACGAAGGCAAAGATGCCGCTGAGGTCCTCAAGGAAGTTGATACCTTTGTCACGGTAGAGAGTCAGTATGACCTCACAGTCGCTGCCTGTCTGGAACTCGTATTGTCCTGCATATTTCCTGCGTATTTCCTGATGGTTGTAAATCTCTCCGTTCACCGCCAGCACCTGTTTCCTGTCTGGCGAGTACAACGGTTGTCCACCACTCTCTGGGTCGACGATGCTCAGTCGCTCGTGAGCCAGGATGGCGCTCCCACCACAATAGATGCCGCTCCAGTCGGGTCCGCGGTGACGGATTTTCTGACTCATCTTCAGTGCCTTCTCACGCAGGGCATGTGTCTGCTCCCTGACATTCAATATTGCTGCTATTCCACACATAACATTCTTTTTTTAAAGATACGACAAATATAGGTAATTGGTTTGCGCAGGATATTCCGCCGCCAACGTATCAATCTGATTGACGGTGGGGGTGATGCCCAGTTCCTCACGCCATTGGCGAACCATCAGTCCCGCCTTCTCCATCTTCATGTTGTTGCCCAAACCAATCGCCCGGGCTATCTGAAAATCAGAGAAGCCACATACCTTAGCCTCATACAACAGGTTGAGAAAAGCTGGCTCCTCAAGATACTCCATCAGTTCGGTTCGGTCCATAAACTCCACCCATTCCGAGATGGAGCAGTACTCCTTCAGCCGCTGGTCGATATCCATGATATGCTTCAGTTTCCAAAGGAACCAGAGGTCGATTTGGGTCAGTTGATGAATCTGTTCCACGCTGTAGCCAATCCTCATGGCCTCGGCGACAACGAAGATACGCATGTCTGTAGGCTCATGCAGGGATTTGCTGATATCCGGCACTGGGATTCTGTGATTGTCCACAAAACCGTGCATGCCCTGTCCTATCATGCGGAGTCCTTTCTGCAAGGCCTCCTCAAAAGTGCGCCCTACAGCCATCACCTCACCCACGCTTTTCATCGACGAGCCCAACTGCCGCTTGACACCATGAAACTTGGTGAGGTCCCAGCGCGGAATCTTGCACACCACATAATCGAGTGCGGGTTCAAAAAATGCCGAGGTGGTCTTGGTGACCGAGTTCTTCAGTTCGAAAAGTCCATAGCCCAGTCCGAGTTTGGCTGCCACGAATGCCAGGGGATAGCCCGTCGCCTTGGAGGCAAGCGCCGATGAGCGCGACAGGCGTGCGTTGACCTCAATCACACGGTAGTCCTCAGACATCGGGTCAAGGGCATACTGCACGTTGCACTCGCCCACGATGCCGATATGTCGGATGATTTTGATGGCGAGCGCACGCAGTTTGTGATACTCTGCATTGCTGAGTGTCTGACTTGGTGCCACGACGATGCTCTCGCCCGTGTGGATGCCCAGCGGGTCGAAGTTCTCCATGTTGCAGACGGTGATGCAGTTGTCGTAGCGGTCGCGCACCACCTCGTACTCTATTTCCTTCCAACCTCGCAGCGACTTCTCCACCAACACCTGGGGAGAGAATGAGAATGCCTCCTCGGCCTGTGTCTCCAATTCCTCTGCATTCTCGCAGAATCCTGAACCCAAACCGCCCAACGCATATGCAGCACGGAGGATGACGGGGAAGCCCAGTTCGGCTGCCGCCACCCTCACCTCCTCGATGTTGGCGCATGCATGGCTCTTGATGGTCTTCACCCCAATCTCATCGAGGCGGCGCACAAACAGGTCGCGGTCCTCTGTGTCGATGATGGCTTGCACGG
>JAGCXX010000265.1 GCA_017961115.1 Prevotella sp.
ATTATGATACGAAAATTAGCAATATGGTGTCGAAATGATTTAAAATAAATCAAATTACTAACATATTGTAGCAATCAATCTGGATATTCTAACAAAATGTATTGAAAAATCCTACGATAGCTAACATTTTGTTACAAATTGCCAAATCGAATAAAGGTATAAGCAATTACAGACTTTTATACCCTAAGGGCTAAAATGAATATCTATATCAAAATGACGTATATTTATGACATTCTTGTCTTATCAATGACTTATTTCCAAGTTGAAAGGAGATAAAACAGCAATTAAAGAAGTTAAGTTCACCATTTAAAAGAATCAAGGTGACAGGTTTTTGATTCTCTGGATTGTTTGCAGTTTCAGATTTTTGTTGTACTTTTGCATCACAAGGAACTGCTCCCAAGTCTTCACGACTAAACGTAGGGTTGGCTTGCGTAGCGTCGGAATGAGTACTAACCTCGCCGTCAGCACCAGTTCCTTCATCTTTTTCCCAACCATTAAATCACGTCTCTTTGGCACCAAACCTTGCAAGTGCGAGCACAACTTCGTTTTCTCTATCTGACAATACGATAGTTTTGTTCCCTTTCACCTTAAATTTTATCATCGTTTGTTCATTAGGCATTTTTCAATAAAGGCAGCTATTATTTTTGCCAAATCATTGCCATTTCTAATTCTTTTGTTTACTTTTGTGCCTGAAGAGGCAACGCTTTAGGCAAGAGGCTGTTGAACTGCCAATACCGGAGGAGGTGTTCCCATTGGGAGCGTGCCTGTAGTTTATACTCTCGTTTAATAGAAGGAATTAAAACACCAATTTTGCGGATATGAAAGAGATACCAAGACAAGTTAAAGAAATCGCTAATAAAAACGGTTGTAATGCGGTTAATTATCGAGGTCTTTACAAAGGTAAAGAAGTGTATTCAATTTACTTTATTCAACCGAACGGAACTGTAGCACCTACAGGCCTTCCAACTTTATTGGTGTATGGCAAAGAAGGTTATGATGTTGTCTGCGGGTATGAAAGTTTTGAAATCCTTCGCTCTATTCGGAACGAATAACCCTTTATGCCATTTTCGGGTTTATCAATTTTTCGTCTATCCTCATCACCTTAATACCTTCCGTTTTCATCTCTTCGAGATAACCATCTAATGCGTCTTGCGTTTTCTTGTTAGTTTGAATAGAAATATCTTTACAAGTTTAACATAATTAATTATGAAAGAAGTAATTATAATAATTGTTGCTTTTTTTGCAATTCTTGGCATAAGTTTCACTATAGGTATTGCCACTAATAGCACAACGGAAAAGGGCAATGACAAAAAGAGTCTTTTCGATATTATCCTTGATGGATTTATGAAATTTGTCGTGTTTTCATTCGTATTAGAGTTTATTATAGCTATTTTATATGGAATTTACTATCTTTTCTCGTCTATCATATAGATCCTCCCATAGAAATCCGAATAGCCCGAATGTTAGATATAAAGTTTAATGAGATATGGAAACGATATAAAAGGGCAAGACAAAGAAAGACCTTCTATACCTTCGCCATATCGCTGATAGCAATCATCGCTATTTTATGAATCATGGAGACAACAAGAATGGTGGTTCACTACATTTTGACACACCCTAAGAGCAACTGTGCCACCATGGGGATGGTCAGCACGGATAGCAGGGTGCTGATGAATGTTATTTCTGTGATGAGGGTGGTGTCGCGTCCGTATCTCAGACAGAGGATAGTGCCATAGGTGGCCACTGGCATGGCGATGATGAGGGTATTGATGTTGACCACCAGCGAGTCGAAACCGATGACACGGAAAATGGCATACAAAAAGAGCGGAAGGATAATCAGTCGGAAGGCGGTTGTGGCATACACCACGCGCGAACCCAGCATCGTGCGCCAGGAAAGCCTCGACATCGACGAGCCGAAAATCAACAAAGCACCCGGAACGGTGATGTTGCCAATCATGGTGACGGGCTGGCTGACGATATCGGGGATATTGTCGATGCCCAAAGCCACAATCAGGATGGCCAAATAGGCCGCAATCATCGGTGAACTGATAAGGATTTTGGGTTGGAAAAGCATCCGCCGCTGTCCGCCGTTGACCAGCATGACACCGATGGTGAAAACGGTGAGGGTATTAATCACATTGAGGATGGCGGCATAGAATATTGCCTGATGCCCGAAAATGGCTCCGACGATAGGATAACCGATAAAACCGACATTGCCAAACATCAGTGCGAATCCCACCGGGCCGTGGTCCTCACTCTTTTTGGTTAGAAACCGCGGCAGACCGAAAGCAACGGCAGTGAGCAATAAATAGGTCAACATACTGATGCCCAGCAACGGCAGGATGAGTCGGCGGTCGGGAAGCGTTCCTCCCATTGTCGACGACAGGATGAGCGCCGGACAAGTGAAGTCGATGATGATGTTGGAGAGTCGGCGGTCAAAGTCTCCTCCCATATACTCCAACTTGCCCGCCACGTAGCCCACGATGACGATGACAAGGAGTATCAGCATGATATTGATGTTCTCCAATTTTCAAAAACCTTTAATTCGGCCGCAAAAGTAGATATTTTTTGCGAATTACAAAAATAATCCCTAAATTTGCTTGCGTTATTAACCGATGAAGATGATGAAGGAAAACAAAAAACAGGTTGCGAGAATACGCCAGATGGAGCGTAAGTTTGTGCAAGCTTCTTCTGCTGTGAAAAGACTTTCGGCAGCACTGGAAAAATATGTAGCTGCCCAGGAGTCAATAAAAGCACTAAACGAGTACTATTCCAGCAAAGAATGGCGCCAAGATTTTGAGGACGACGAGGCAGGTTTGTTGCCCGATGGATTAAAACGTGGCGTTCTCTCAGAGGATGGCATTTGGAACCTATTGTCAGACTATCATGAACTTCAACTCCTTCTCAAGGAAACAGCAGACAAGACCTTGGCATGAGCAGGACTATCAGAAAAGCAATGGCGTCAGACATGGAAGCCATTATGCAAGTGATGGATGCCGCAAAGATAATCATGCGGCAGTCGGGCAACACGTCGCAGTGGAGTGACAGCTACCCTTCAGAAGCCGTCATCACCTCAGACATGGAAAAAGGTGGGGGTTTTGTCGTAGAGGACGAGGGGAAAACTGTGGGTTATTTCGCCTTTCTTCCATCACCTGAACCCACCTACGATAAGATATATAAAGGTCAGTGGATAGATGACGAAACGCCCTATCATGTCGTTCACCGCATTGCAAGCCTACCGAGCGCACATCACATCTTCTCCGACATCATGGACTTCTGCTTCTTGCATGACAACAATATCCGCATTGACACTCACCGAGACAACACCATCATGCAGCACGTCATCTTGAAATATGGATTTACATACTGTGGCATCATCTACCTGCTCTCTGGAGATGAGCGGTTGGCGTACCAGAAATGGATGAAGGATGAAAGGTGGATGAGGGATGAGGGATGAAAGATGAAAAAAACAAACAAGTATTTTTTGGTTTTTCGCTCGCCCCTTTGTATCTTTGATGCTGCGCATCGAAGATAGGCTGCGGCTCGGAAAAACTCAAAATTTTTTTGGTTTTTCGCTCGCCTTGCACTATCTTTGTAACCGCTATTGAAAGAAAACACTTTGAAAAGCTCTCTATTGAAGAGAGGAATATGAAAAATAGTGCCTGAAGGCACGATGAAATGACACCATATATCATAGCCCCTTTAGTGGGCAGCGTGATAGGCTATATCACCAACGCCCTCGCCATCCGGATGCTGTTCCGCCCACATCGGGCAAAGTATCTCTTCGGACGCCGCATACCATTCACACCCGGCATCATCCCGAAAGAGAAGGGACGCATCGCCGCCTCTGTGGGCGGTTCCATCAGCGACAACCTGATGAACGATGAGGTGATGGAGAAAAACCTGCTCTCTGATGAGTTATTGGAGAAACTGAGCAACGGCATCGACCACTTCATCGACGCTCAGCGCCAGAACAACGAGACTCTTCGTGAGTTTCTCTCCCACTACCTGTCGGAGAAGGAGATTGACGAGGCTGTCGGCAAGGGAAGCAACGACCTGACAGAACTGATATACAAGAAACTGGCCGACAGCGATGTGGGCGACAAGATAGCCCATGCCTCGGTGGCTCATGTGATGGCCAAGATGCAGCATTTCGGAAGCGGTCTGCCAGGCGGCAACCGTCGCGAAGGCATCGGCGACCTCATCGGCAAGGGTATCAGGAAAATCTTTGGGCAATCGGGAGCCGACGCTACGTCACAGCTAATCAACAGCCTGGCAGAACCGGTGGAGCACGCCCTCGCCGGCAACATCAATGAAATCCTGCACAACAACTCAAGGGAGATTGTGGGCAACCTGATTACGGAGGAGAGTCAGTCGCTGCTGTCGAGGAAAATGAGCGACTTGCTGGCAGGCAAGGACCAAGAACTGGCACAGGCACGCGACTCACTGGTGCAGTTGTATGTAAAAATGATAAGGGAACGGCTTCCAAGAATACTCGCTGCCGTCGACATCAGCAAAATCATTGAGGACCGCATCAACGAACTCGACATGGCAGAGGCAGAGCGGCTTATCTTTGAGGTAATGGACAAGGAACTCCGCGCCATCGTTTGGTTGGGAGCCGGACTGGGGTTCATCATGGGATTCATCAACTGTCTGTTGTAATCCTACTGTATATAACAACAATAAACACATAACATATAGCATATGAGCGTATTATCAGAACAACAAGCATTTGGTTCATACACCGTGCAGACCTTCATCAAGAAAGGCATGTATGACGAAACCTACATTGTGGCTAAACCCGATGGAAATCGCTTCTTCCTCAAGCTGTTTTTTCCTGCAGAAGTGCCAGAAATAGCGAAAAACAGCGAAGGACAGATTAGGGAGATTGTTCTCTCCCAACGTCTAAGCCATCCCAATGTCATCACCCATGTGGAGAATGGGGTGCAACTTATCGGCGGCACCGAGTATCCTTATTACATTACTCCATTTGTTGAAGGCGAACTGCTTGAGGCAAGTCTGCTATGGGGAAAGAATCTCTGCTCCGTACCACAGACCCTGCAGTTGGGCTACGACCTGCTTGGTGCCCTCAGCCACATCCACGGAGCAGGCCTGCTGCATTGCGACATCACCCCGCGCAATATCATCATCACCTCACAGCAACCAGAGATGCACGGCGTGCTCATCGACCTCGGTCACCTCGCCGAGTATCCCATGCAGAATATCACGTTCCTCACAGAAGACCTGTCGCCTTGGTATCGGGCACCGGAAACCTTCTATGGTCATTATGGTCCTGAGAGCGACATCTTCTCCACTGCCGCCGTGCTCTATACCATGCTCTTCGGCAAGGCACCATGGGAGAATGAAATCCTGCCCTTAGAGGAAGGTGATGACGCAAAAACCGTGCGCAGCAAGATACACCTGGCACGCAAGAAAACCGCTCTCTCCTTCAAAGGCCGTGACGATGTGCCAAAATGGTTGCAGGACGTTCTCAGACAGGCCCTTCAGACGAAGCAGGAGGATCGTCTCAACTCAGCCGACCTCTTTATGGAGATGCTTGCCAAAAAGGGTCAGGTGGAGAGCTCTGAGAAAAAGTCAGAAGGCAGTGGCAGACGAGAAGAGAGAAGTGACAGCCAGGACAAAGGTGGCGGTGGCAGAGATGAGCGCGGTCAGGTCAGCACCACCAGTGAGTTCAAGGTGGCCACCGGCAAAGGCTTTGCCGATGTTGCCGGCATGGATGACTTGAAAACACGTCTTCAGCAGCGCGTACTGTTTGTGCTCAAGAACAAGGAAAAGGCTGAGAAATACAAGCTGACTCCCCCCAACGGCATGCTGCTCTATGGTCCTCCGGGTTGCGGCAAGACCTTTTTTGCAAGCAAATTCGCTGAGGAGTCGGGATTCAAGTTCTGCTTGGTCAAGGCATCCGACCTTGGCAGCATCTATATCCATGGTTCGCAGACGATGATTGCCGACCTGTTCAAGAAGGCTGAGGCAAATGCTCCTTCCATCATCTGCCTCGACGAGTTTGATGCCATCGCCCCACGCCGTGGCACCCGCGGAATGGAGAACACCGCCGGAGAGGTGAACGAAATCCTGTCGCAGTTGAACGAATGCGGCAAGCGCGGCATCTTTGTCATCGGCACCACCAACCGTCCTCAGCTCATCGACTCCGCCGTGCTCCGCAAAGGTCGTCTCGACATCATCGAGTATGTGCCTGCTCCCGACAAGACCACCCGCAAAAAAATGTTCGACCTCTATCTGGCAGAGCGCCCTTGCGCCGATATTGACACCGAGCAGCTGTCGGAGAAGACAGAGAATTATGTGGGAAGCGACATTGCTTATATCGTCAACGATGCCGCCCTCATTTCAGCGCTTCGCGACGAGCCCATCAGTCAAGACACAATGATGAACTGCATCCGCAACACGCGTCCGTCACTGAATGCCAAATTGATTGAGGAATACCAGCGCATGAACAAGGAATTCATCGGTGAGGCATCAAAGACCAACCCAGTAGGTTTCAATGCCATCTTAGCCAAGGACAACAAATCATGAGCCGACATCCAAACTCATCCAGCAACACACCAGAGGACATCAGCCTACTCAGCGACAAGGATATAGTGGAAGCCATCATTTCCAGAGACGCTGATATCACCAAACTATATCTGTACGAGAGATGCTATCCGCTGTTCAAGTCTGTCTTTGACAAATACGAGACCGACTGCACCGACTGTATTGAATTCATCAATGAAATCTATGTCCACCTCATGGTCAAAAGCAGCAGGACAGGCCTCTCCAAACTTGAGGGCTTCGGATTCAACTGCAAACTGACCAACTGGCTTAAAATCGTCATAGAGAACTACTGCCATCAGATTTTCAAGAAGAAAAAAAAGATGCCGATTTACGAAAAAACCGACGGCAGTGATAGTTTGAGCGAATTATCCGACTCTATAGGAATAGACCTCAGCATTCTTGAGACAGAAGACATCAACAAACTATTGGAGATGATGACCAATGAGCGCTACCGCCTGCTCATCATCTACCGATATGTGGAGGGGCGTACCAACGAAGAGACTGCTGGTCTGCTGAATATGAATATGAACAATTACTATAACAAGCACCGGCTTGCCAAACGGCAATTCCGGGAAGTATTGAAAAAGGAGGGACTGATATGAAAGACAGACTTGGCCTTTATGCAGAGGTATTGGGTGCCTATATGGAAGGAAGACTGCCCAAGGGTGAGATGTCGCTGATGAACAAGGTTTTGGAGAGCGACAAACAACTTGGTGATATCATCAATGAAATCAACTCCACCAAGGTGGACTGGAGCGACAATATCCGTGAAGACTATCCGGATTTTGACGAGCGGTTCTCGCTTCCTCCCATACCCGAAACACCCGCAGATAATGACCCACACAAAGGAATCGCAGGCCTGATGGCCGCAGAGATATAATTTTTTATTCATCAATCAAAAAATTCAACACTATGGACAACGTTTTTGAAGTTTACGAACAATGGTTCAAGAATGTCGGCCTCATCTACAACATCGATGAAGACGGCGACCTTCACTTCAAGTATCAAACATGTAATTTCTACATCCTCAACCCCAAGAACGACACCAATTTCCTGCACATCATCCTGCCCAACATCTGGTCGATTGACAGCGAGGAAGAGCGTACCAACGCACTGAAGGTGGCCAACGAGTTGAACATGAACCGCAAGGCGCTGAAAGTGGTCATCACAGAGTCCAACACCATCCTCACAGTGGAGATGTTCATCGACAGCACCCCTGACGTGGAGGACTTCATGGAGCGCATCCTCGACATCCTCATCAGCGGACGCACGTTGTTCTTTCAGAAGATGCACGAGCTTCAATAATCCGGCATCCATCACCCGGCATCCGGCAGGAGAAACTTCCGGATGCCGGACAGATTTTAGTTGGTAGTAGTAAATGCAAAACAACTTTCTCAAGTTGCAAGTAGTTATAGAACTGAAGTTTCTCC